>CALKUG010000477.1 GCA_937996765.1 uncultured Ignavibacteria bacterium | reverse complement strand
ATGCCATACCATTTTTCAAGATTTTTAACCATGCCCAGTGTTATGGTATTACTTAACGTTTTGTTACCGGGCGAAAATACATCGCAGTCAATTCCAAACGGTGTTACAGAAAGAGGTCTGTTGGTATATCGTTTTGTGCGTTCCGCCATAAAGTTACTCGTTGAGAAAACACGTGTTGCTCGTGCAAGAACAAACTTGAGCAAGGAGCTATGTATAAACGAAACTTCAGGGAAACTAAAAACATCGTAGCCCCAAACTGATACAATAAAGGGAGTAAACCCTGTTAGGGCTCCTAAAAGTCCGTAACTTGTAGCGAGATGGCTATGCAAAATATCCGGGTTAAAAGTACGAATTGCCTGTTTTAACTGAGGGAGAGCTTTTAAGTAGGAGAGCTTTTGCAAACTCCCGATGGATTTACTTGTTATTGAATTATCCATGCTGTACTCAAAAAGAGAAATGCCCGGATGATATTGCTTTTTTGGAAAAATTCCCATTCCGAACACACCAACCGTAATCCCTTGCCCCACAAGCGCATTAGCCCAACGTATAATGTGTGCAGATGTGGGAGCACCAACCAGTAGAACCCTCATTTATTACCAAGCACCGATTGGAGATAGCGAGTTGCAAGTATCTCATACTCATTGTTTTCAAGTACGTACTGTTTACCCTTAGTGCCCATTACTTCTCTTTCCAAAGGTGTTAAACCGGCAATCTCTAAAATTGCTTTAGCAAACAATGAGGGAGTTTCTGCAGGCACGGTTTTGCCGCATCCTGAATCACCAACGTAATCATTACTTTTGGTAAGGGCTTGAACAATCGGGCGTGCCGACATCATATAGTCAAACGTTTTATTTGTGCTTACTCCAAATCTGTAAATAGGCAAATCGCTAAAGGCAATAACGTTGCAATCCATTAAGTGAAGAAACTCCGGAACCGCCGCTTTGTCAATGCTTTCGAAGAACGTGATGTTATTAATTCCTTCGCGTTTACAAAAATCTTGAATTCGAGTTTTCTCAGGACCCGAACCAACAAAAAAGAAATGATATTTATCATCTAAGAGCTCACCCGCAGCTTCGCATATTGTTCGGAGTGAATTTGCTAATCCATGATATCCGGCGTATCCAAGCAGAAATTTCCCTTCACTCTTCTGAATTTCAATTGCATCGTTAAGCGAAGTAGGGAGGGGTTTTTGATGCTGCCAATCTTCTTTATTTAGTCCGTTAGGGATATAGATAAACTTACCTTCTGCTAACCCGTGCTGACGCATATGACTTTCGGAAAAAGGTAAACAGCTTACTACAAAATCACAATGCTTGTAAGCAAAATTTTCTGCGAATTGTAACATCAGAACAAATGGATGATAACGCGAGAAACCGCCAACTTCAATAAGTGTTAAGGGCCAAAGATCAGGGACTTCATACACTAATTTTGCAGAAGAATATTTTGCGATAAAATACGCCGGTAAAACATCCAGCGGATATGTTGAAGATGCAATTACTAAATTGGGGGAAAACGTGCGAGCTATTTTTTTTGCATTCAAAAAAAGTTTTAAAACAAAAACAAGAATATTAACAAATCTCATTATCCCATTGCCGTGATAGTGTGGGGTTTTGAGAAAATAGTAATCTATGTTTTCTATTTCTGTTTTTGAAAAATCGTTTTTAACCTCGGGTTGGATCTTGCGAGTGTGCGCAAAGGAAGCGGCAATAATGGAAACGCTGTTTCCTTGTTTCACCCAACGGCGTGAGAGAAAGTAAGGACGGTATTCCATACCATGTTCACGGGAACCGGCATAATGATTAATATAGAGAATGTTTTTAGGAGGAAGCATTTGTTGCTACAGATCTTTTTTCAATTACTATCAAGAGAGCTATGAGCGACCAAAGCGGTAAGTCGCTTAATATGTACCCATAGTTCAGAATAAAGGACGATTCAAAAATACCACGGATAAAGATGAAAATAAACACCGTTGTGATACCTACAACCAGCCTATGCATTTGCTGATTGGTATCTCTAATTTGTTTCGATACCTTGTTAGCATAGTGAAGCAAAGAAGCCGGCAAATATACCGAAAGTATGCCTCCTATTAAACCAAGTTCGCTTTGCATAAAAAGGTAAAAATTATGTGCTACACCAAACGTTACAAATTCATATTGACGACGTATATACGACTCTTCGAATCCTCCGAGTGCGTAAGGGAGATGTTTATACATTTGCAATTTATACGCACCGGGTCCGGTTCCAAAAAAGGGATTGTGTTTTATAATCTCCCACGCATTTGCCCAGAGGAAATCTCTGCCCGTGGAAAATTGGTCAAATCGTAAAAACAGCTCGAAAAAATTCCGCAACGGTTCTACAATCAAAATTACTAACACAGCAATAATAACAGTGATAAAACCGTACCAGACAATCTTGCGGTTGGTGATAAAGAAATAGTACGTGAGTCCGATGAGTGTTGCAAGCAAGGCAGAACGGGAATTTGCAACTATTAATCCCGATACTACCGTAACAATATAGCCGATTAGCAAAACCCTAGAAAGTTGGTTTTTGAAAATTTTTGAGTGGTATAAGCTTAAAGCCAAAATGAGTGTAACTCCAAATACAGCACCTAAGCCGTTTGCGTTCACATAATCGGAACCAATTCTAAAAACTTCGTTTTGTGCACGTTGTATAAAATCGAAATTTGCTTTTGCCAATTCCGAAAATGCAACCAAAAAATATACAATGGCACTCACAAAAAGTCCCAATAAAACTGAAAACACAGCATTGTGTTTTAACACCACTGCGTAAAGCAAATAGAGCAGAACTAAAAAAATGATTAATCGAAACACTTGAGCGAGGGCAATACCTACAGAGGAATTAACTAAACCGGAAGCTATCATAGCTGAAATCAGCAAAATTAAAAACACAGAAAGAAATCGTGGAATTTCAGGATAAGAGTGAAGGTCGAACCCATAATTGTGCAAAAATACCAAACTAAGCAGTGAAAGATTAGTAATTTGAACCACAAGCCGCAGCTCCACGGAAAAAGTGCTTGTAACGGTTAGAAAAGTGGTAATAATCCAAATGGGTATAAAGCGCTCCTTAAACTGTAAATAGAGAGCAAAAAAGAGAAAAACGGCGGGGAAAACAATCAAATATTTGGTTCCCGTTACTGCCAAAACCACTATCAAAGGCAATAATAACCATAGCGAAATGGGTTTTATTTCCTTAAAAAGCTTAAAAAAAGAAGAAGCTGCAGCCGTAGTATTTAAATCTTTCACAGCAGCGCGGTTCTTTCTTTAATAGATTGGGTTGTTTGGCTATATTTCATAGCTTTAAAATAATAAATTTGACCATGAGTATAGACAAAATACCCTTCCATAAACCTTTTATCGATGATAACGAAATACAAGAGGTTGTGGACACATTAAAAAACGGTTGGTTAACTACCGGACCCAAAACTAAATTATTCGAAGAAAAATTTCGAGAATATGTTGGTGCAGAGTACGGTTTGGCCGCTAACTCATGGACGGCAGCCGCCCATCTTGCATTAGAAGCAATGGGACTTAAAGATGGTGATGAAGTAATTGTTCCTGCTTTAACTTTCACAGCTTGCGCTGAAATTGTCTGCTATTTTAAAGCAATACCCATAATTGTTGATATTGACGAGAAAACGAAAAATATTTCTGTTGAAGAAATAAAAAAACACATTACGCCCAAAACCAAAGTGATTATGGCAGTCCACTTTGGTGGAGAGCCCTGCGAGATGGATGAAATTCTCGAAATTGCTAAAATCAATAATTTAAAAGTTCTTGAAGACGCAGCCCACGCTTTCCCTGCGAAATACAAAGGGCGAATGATTGGCACTTTAGGTGATGCTACATGTTTTAGTTTTTATGCCACAAAAACACTCGCAACGGGCGAAGGTGGTATGTTGTGTACCAATAATCCCGATATAGCTAAGCGAGCTTTAGTGATGCGATTACACGGCATTGATAAAGACCCATGGAACAGATACTCATTTGAAGGCGACTGGTACTACGAGGTAATTGCACCCGGGTATAAATATAATATTACAGATATTCAATCCTCACTCGGATTGCACCAGCTCAAAAAAGCCGATACTATGCGCTTGATGAGGCTGAGTATTGCAGAGCGATACACAAATGCTTTTTCAGCACATCACGAACTCATACTTCCGTATAACTCACCCGAAAATGAATCTGCGCATCACTTGTATTCACTACGAGTTGATGAAAGCAAGCTCACTATTTCGCGTGCGGAGTTTATTAAACTCCTTAAAGAGCAAGGTGTACTTACGAGTGTACATTTTATTCCATTGTATAGACATCCCTATTATCGAGATACTTTTAATTTGGATGCTGCTGATTTCCCTGTTTCGGAAAAAGTTTTTTCACAAATAATTTCATTACCCATCTGGCCGGGGATGACCGAAGAGCAAGTTGATAAAGTTATTAACTCAGTAATCTCGATTCTAACAGCAAATAGGAAGCTGAATGGGTAAACAAGGAAGCTTTCTAAAACGGCTCACAGACGTTATAATATCCATTCTTTTGCTTTTACCAAGCTTGCCAATTTTAATCATTGCAGCTATTGCGATTAAAATTGAGAGCAGGGGTCCTGTTTTTTTTACTCAAAAGAGATCAGGCGTTAACGGGGTTGAATTCACCATTTATAAGTTACGCACTATGGTGCAAGGGTCTGAAAACGGGGATGTATGGACTCAAAAAAATGATAAACGCATTACAGCTGTTGGTAGATTATTACGTAAGACAAGCATAGATGAACTACCACAGTTGATAAATGTATTGATAGGGGATATGAGTATTATTGGTCCTCGTCCCGAAGTTCCTTCTGTAGTTATTAATTATACACCCGAACAACAAAAGGTGTTGAAATATAAGCCCGGAATTACGGGCTACTCACAAGTTAACGGAAGAGCGGCCATCGAGTTAAATAAAAAACTCATGATGGATATTGAATATTCAGAACGTGAAACTTTTTTCTCTGATTTGAAAATACTGCTAAAAACACCATTGGTTGTTATTTCTAACGATGGAAACATCATGTAACTTATAGTGCAAGGATTTCGCTCTTGCTAACAATAGGGGATTTGTAGTATTATAGTATTTTAGTTTTGTCAATCCGATTTTTAGGCGACTATGTTAGTTAAGGTTCTTACCTATTTATTACTATTTTGCTCCATTGCAATAGCCCAAACAGTTTCTGTTATTGAAGAAACTGATAAGTCTGTTACTGTAGAAGTTGATTTTACAGGGGTATTTCAAATCAAAGACTCTATAGCAGAAGGCATTAACTATAAGCGAATTGTTGGAGGCGCATACTACACCGAGCAAGAAGGACTTCCTTCTGTACCATATACCTTAGTAACTCTTGGAGTGCCAGCAGGGGCTAAACCCAAAGTTGAAAATTTGAGTATTGCAGAAGAGCAAATCTCAAACACTTTACTTCTTAAACAACCCATTGTGAATGCCAAATTCGCATCCGAAAGTCAAAGGGTTTTTTCTTCCTCAGAAAGATTCCCAAAGGAAAAAGTTTTATCGGGGGCGGTAATTCGTTTTCGTGATTTAAACTACCTCAATGTAACGGTCTATCCTTACCAATGGAATCCCCTTACACGAACTTTGAGTTTCACACCAAAAATTCGTTTCAGAATAAATTTTAATAATTCCATTTTGTCAGGCGTTACAACATCTGATCCAATGACCAAAGAGTTTATTGAATCAAGAGTTGTAAATAAATCGGCTTTATCATTTGCATCATCAAAACAACGCTCAGAACGCTTACTCTTTGATAGTGCAGGTGTGCCATACAACATAGATTCTTACAATCTTTATGTCAAAACAGAGGATGTTTATCGTATTACTTATGCAGAGCTCAAACAAAAGGGAGCAATCAACACGGATAGCATAGCTTCAACATCACTCAGAGTGTTTCAGGGGTCAACAGAAATTCCTCTCGAAATAAGTGATGGTGGAGATGGTTTTTTCCATAACGGAGATCATTTCCGATTTGTTGGCTTTGCTGCTCCCGCTACACCATATTCCAATCTTAATATTTATAACAATACCAATGTTTACCGTTTTTTTGTAACTCCCACTGATACAGGATTACGATACGTTGATACAGAAGGTTGGCTACCAACATTCCAAAGAACTTTAAATACCGTTCTTGAAACAAAGGTGTATGAAAAAGATTCGTTATATGAACGTTTTGGTCATGCCGGCGATGATAAACGTGATTTCTGGCAATGGGGAAAAGTTATTGGCGAGAAGGGTTTACCCAAGCAGAATTTCTATGGATTTTTTGATCCGTTCCCGGAATGGAATGAAACAATTCCTTATGCCACAATAACTCTTTCGATGCATGGAATGACTGATTTTATTTCGGAATACAATCACAACGTTTTTGTTAAGATTAATGATTTTCAACTTGCAAATGTGCGTTGGGCAGGGCAATCGAGCTACCTATTCAAACAGAGATTTAAAATTGCTGCCGATAGTGTACCTATGTACCCTGCGGGTAACTTTCTCTCGGTAATTGCCGATGGCAACATCCCCGATCAGTCAAAATACGATGAGTTAAGAGTTAATTACTTCCAACTTGAATACTGGCGTTATAATAGAACCAACCCCAATAATTATTTCTTTCAATCACCCCCCGATTCAATAGGTATTAATCAGTACCATGTTTGGCGTTGGGCACGTGATAACATGAAGATATTAGTACCTCAACGAAATAAATCAATCATAAACCCTTATTTCGCACAAGACGTATTTAGTAGTGTTTTCTTCAGCGACACACTTTCGGAACGCACAAAGTACTATGCGGTTGCCTCTGACTATTATAAAACCGTTGATTCTATTGCATATAATTTGCCATCCTCTCTGCGTAGTACGGCTAATGGTGCAGACTATATCATTATTGCCCACAGAAATTTCACGCAAACAGCTAACCGATTGAAATCATTACGAGAAAAGAATTTCCCCGATACGGCATTTGTAAATCCTCGCATTTACATCGCGTATATAGATGATGTTTATGATGAATTCTCAAAAGGTTTGTTAGACCCTTGGGCAGTGCGGGATTTCCTGCAATACACAACAACTCATTGGCAAGGCACAACACCTTCGTACGTGGCAATTATTGGCGATATGAGTTTTGACTATCGCAAAGTGCTTTCGTCGAGTCGTGCATCATTTGTACCGGCCGCACCATTATACTCAGATATTTATGGCATAAGTGCAAGTGATAATAACCTTGTGGTTTTTAATGCTCCTTACAGTGTTCCTGAGATGTCGATTGGTAGAATTTCTATTGAAACGGTTGATGAGGGGAATATCTTTCTCGATAAACTTGAGCAGTATCCCGCCGATGCAGGCAAAGAATGGCAACGCACAACATTGCTTTTAGCTTCCGGCGTTGATGAATTTGATGAGTTGGTTAACCGTTTTAACGAGCGGAGTGAAGATCTCGAAACACGCTTTGTTGGTCCTGTTGGATTGAAAGCAGACTATGTTTTTCGTTATCCTATGGAGCCCGATCATTTACAGTATAAAGGTACTGGAGTAGAGATTAGACAAAAAATTGATAACGGTGCTGTTGTTGTAAATTATTACGGACACGGTGGTGGTTATCAGTGGGATTTAACATTCCTTAATGATGATATCTATGCACTCAATAATGCAAACAGACAGCCATTAGTGCTTTCCTTTACCTGTTTGACCGCGCACTATGATAATCAAAACGTTTTTGGCGAACAGTTTATCAAGGTTCCTAACAAAGGCGCTATTGGTTTTATTGGTTCCTCGGCACTAACTTACTGGAATCCGGGTCGCGCACTCAACGAGTCGTTTTTTAATCAAATTTATATTAAACGTCAGTATGTTTCAGGCAAGGCCCTCACCTACGCCAAAGCCGCATTTAGCACCGACGGTGTAAATGCTCTTCAAACTGCCTTAACGGTGTATCTCGGGGATCCGGTGTTAAAATTAGCATTCCCTGAAAAACCGGACTTTAAAGTAGAAAATACTTCCATTAAGTTTTCTGAACCCAACCCTCTTGTAGGGCAAAATCTCAATATTCGTGTTAATGTTAAAAACATGGGAATTCTTACAAAAGACTCGGTAAAAGTAACCCTTGGCTTTACTTCAACGGATACAACGGGAACAGTTGGTTCTAAAACCTTCCCTGTTTTCTCACTTCAAAAAGATTTTGAGTTTTTGTTTGTGCCAAGATATGGAGGCAGTTACAATTTTACTGTTTCAGTTGAGGGTTTGGCAGGTGTGAATGAAGTTGATGTAACTGACAACGTTGCACAATCTGCAATCACTATATACAATTTAAGTGAACCACTGGTAATGCAACCCCTCAATGGTCAGGTAATAAACGTGACGCAGCCCGAGTTTGCGATTGCAGATGCGGGATACTACGCTAATAAATCGTTGACTTATTATATCGAAGTTGATACCGGAGTTACATTCTCATCACCAATTTTGCTATCGCAAGCATTAACCTCTCAAAGCGGTGTTGTTAAATGGAGTCCAACTCTTCAATCCGGAAGATATTATTGGAGAACCAGGGTGTTTGATGGAAGCAATTACGGGCGTTGGCTCCCCACATCAACGTATACAGTGTCAAGTGCAATCACCAACAATGAGTTGCAATTTACTGCTTCCCAACTTTTACTTGGCGAAAATAAGGGAATGGTTTTTAACAATTCTCTTGGTGGATATACTCTGAATCTTACTGAATCTCTTCCCAAGCCTGATACAGGTAGTGTAATCAAGACTATACCCATCTCAGCTGCATCTCCTTTAGACACATTGGGGATGACTTTGATTGCTGAAGATGGCACATATTTTTACATCGCCGACCGCTATTACACAGCACTGAATTATCACCCGATGGGTAAAACCAAAATATATAAAGTCGGAACCGGACTCAATGGAACAACAGAAGGCGGTTATTACGGTACAGTTGGTTCGTTTGAAGATGATATTCGGGTTAAGATGTTTTATTATGGCGGAAGTATCTACTATCCTTCCGGCGATATGCTCAGTATGAGTAAGGTAAACTTAAACGATGGTAGTGTGAGCAATGTTAACCTGACTGATAGCTTATACGACTACGCTTCGGGTACAGCTGTTAACGGATTTTTTAGAGTATCAGTTGACAGTGTTTTTATGTATAACCTCGCATTGATTCAGGTGGACTCTAAATATGGTTACGTTGTTCGTAAATTCGACATCTCGAAGAATTTTCAATTTGTTAAGCAATATAATCTCCCGAATATAGAAGCTTATGCGACTATGCCGGACTTTTTTGTAGTTGACGAGGTACTATATCTTTACGACGATTTTAATTCGGGATATATGAAGTCGGTAGATTTAGAACAAGGTATTCTTCGCGAAGAGTGGCTAACAGCTGCCGTGCCGGGTGATTATATTCAATTTTGGGCATGGCATTATTCAAAATCTGCAAATCGTGTGTATGCAACACGTTACAGACCCGAAAAGCCAAATGCAAAACGTGAGATTAGAGTTTTTGAAGGAAAAAAACAATCTGCATCTGCTGAATACCTCACACCGGCTTTTGGTCCGGCATACGGATGGGACTCAGTTGCGGTTTCGATTGACAAGAATTCGAGCAACTCTACAGTGCAAACAACTCTTTATGGATTAAACTCAACAACCAAACAATGGCAATCACTCACTTCAGATTTTGGAATGGGTATGCCTCTTAGCACTGTTGACCCCGTTAAGTATCCTTCGGTTAAGGTGGGGTTCAAAACTGCACTCAGTACTTTAGGGACCGGTGAATATATTACCATTAAAGGAGCACGAGTTAAATACAAACCATTACCCGAATTAGCATTTGACAGGGAGTCGTTTGTAGTTCTTAACGATTCTTCGTTGCAAGGAACACCGTTGAATTTTTCGGCTGCTTTAAAGAACTACGGTAAAAGCAATGTGGATTCTACAACGGTTTCTTTTACGTTGAATAGGGACTCATCACCGTTCTACACAACTAAAGTACCTGTTAAGGGTGATTCTCTCACAGCAGTAGAAGTAACTGTTGCAACAGATAAATTACTTCATCAACAAACAATTAGTGCCTCAGCGTTTCCGGTAAACAACGAGACGGTTTTGTTTAACAACCAACTAACTGTTCCATTTTTTGTTTCTCGAGATTCTCTAAAACCAAACCTCTCTGTAACATTTGATGGTGAGGAAATTTTGCCCGGGGATATCGTCTCTTCAACCCCGAGCATCAGAATTTCGTTGAAGGATAATAGTCCCTTACCACTTGATACCACTGCGTTCAGAGTGATTCTTAATAACAAAGTCCAGTATCTTAATCAAGGTAATGTTGCCTATTCTTATTCTCCATACCCAAATTCTGAAGGTTTAATTACTTTCACTCCGACATTAAAGGAGGGGCGTCAGACTCTTGATATTTTAACCAAGGATGCATCGAACAACTACCATGATAGCGTTTTTACTCGCTACACTTTTTATGTGTATTCTTCCAATGAAATAGCACGAGTTTACAATTACCCCAATCCATTCAGCTCAGCAGGAACCAATTTTACATTTGAGCTCCGGGGCTTCAAAGTTCCTGAAAGTATAACTTTGCATATTTATACGGTAACAGGCAGAAAGATTCGTGAAATTCAATTAAACTCTGCTCGTTATTCAATTGGGTTTAATTCGATCCCTTGGGATGGACGCGATGAAGATGGCGATACTATTGCTAACGGTGTGTATTTGTACAAATTGATAGCAAAATACAGTGACAAAACCACTGAATTAATTGAAAAAATAGCTAAGGTTGAATAAGACGTAGCTCACAGTAAAAGCAAAAAATACCGTTTCACTTAGAAAAACGACTCGAAAAACTCTATATTAAGGAGTGTGTCATTTATTTTTTTGTCTGAGTTAATGGTAGAACGATTGCTCACTTACTATTATCGGCATCGCAGGAAGTCTGCGTTTATTCTTTTTGACCTTATAGCATTTACACTTTCAGTATTTTTTGCGTTTTTGGTTCAAAAAGATTTCCGTGCTGCATTGCCTTCCAATATCGCATTTGTATTGGTTATTGCCCTAATTATAAAGTTTGGTGTGTATTACATGCACAACCTTTACAATATTGCTTGGCGATTTGTTTCCCTTCACGACCTTGCCAACATCATCAAAGCCACAGTTATTAGCTCTACCGCTCTTTTTATTGTCTTTTCAGAGGCAATCTATGAGGGATTTGCCCCGATTACCAGAACCACGTTACTTATTGATTTTTTTGTAACCTTGGTACTCACATCAGGTATTAGAATTTCGAAACGTATGGTTTCAGAAGTAATCCGTGCCCCTTTCCAAAAACAAGAAGCTCTTAGAACTTTGATTATTGGAGCCGGAATGGGGGGAGAACAAATTCTAAGAGAAATTACCAGAGGCAGACAAAATTTATATAACCCCGTTGGGTTTATTGATGACGATGTTTCAAAGCATAATTTGCAGCTACAAGGGCTTGGAGTTCTTGGCACCACTCACGATTTACCCTCATTGATAAAACAATTAAATATCAACGCTGCACTTTTGGCAATTCCTTCAGCAGATAGAAATATTGTGAAACGGATTTACCGTATTCTCAGAAGCAATGGTGTTTCACATATCAAGGTACTTTCCACAATCAATGATGTAGCTAATGTTATTAAAACGCGCGTGCAAGATATACGCGACCTTGATGTTACAGATCTTATTGGCAGACAGGCAATTAAAATTAACACCAATGAGATTCTCTCGCTTATAGAAGGTAAAAGTGTATTAATAACAGGTGCCGCAGGTTCAATTGGCTCTGAAATTGCAAAACAAGTGATGTTGTTTAACCCGAGTCGGCTAATTTTGCTTGATATCAATGAGAGCGATTTGGCTGATATGCACATAAAACTGCAAAAGGAATACCCCAAAAAAGAGATTGAAATCGTTTTGTGTGATATTTCAGACCAATCTGCAATTTCTCGTTTGGTAATGAACGTTGAACCCGATATAATCTTTCATGCTGCCGCCTATAAACACGTTCCAGTGATGGAAAAATTCCCTGAGCAAGCAGTAAAAGTGAATATATTAGGTACGTACTATTTGGCACAAGCAGCTCGTGCTGCTGGTGTTTCTCAATTTGTGCAAATCTCAACAGATAAGGCAGTAAATCCCACGAGTATCATGGGTGCTTCAAAACGTATTGCTGAGTATATTGTTACCGGCTTTGGTGCTGAGGGCGATACTGAGTTTGTAGTAGTTAGATTTGGAAACGTTATTGGCAGTAGGGGAAGCGCACTCCCAATTTTTATTGAGCAAATGAATTCTGGTGGACCAATAACCGTAACACACCCCGAAATGAAGAGATATTTCATGACTATCCCCGAAGCGGTTTCACTTGTACTACAAGCCTTTGCAACAGGAAAAAACGGCGATGTTTTAGTATTGGATATGGGTGAACAAGTGAAAATACTTGATTTAGTTCATGAACTTATTTCGCTAAATGGAATGGAAGTAGGGAAAGATATTTCAATAGAAATTATCGGTATTCGTGAAGGCGAAAAATTATATGAGGAAGTACTTACTGCCGAAGAAGGTGTAATTGCTACCTGTCATGAAAAAATATTTAAAACAAAACTCAGTTACATTCTTAATGAAAAAATGATGCATGAGATGATTCGTCGTTTTTCGCAGCAAGTCCCCACTGCTTCAAAACAGGAATGGCAAGAATTGTTTAAGAATTTTATACCAACTTATAACTACACAATATCTTACGGAGATATAAAGCATAATAAAGAGAGCGTAAGCTCAATAATATCATAGGTTATCGTGAGACTAAAAAAAATCTTTTTTTTGATTGTCTCAGTTTATTTCGCAACACTTTGGTCACAATCACTTACTCCGCCCATTAGTCAGCCCATATATAAACTGTTAGAAGAGCTCTCTACAAAGGGTGCAATAGATATCGATCTTTCTACATTGCCCATACCATTATCGGAAGTTATTCAGTCACTTGAAGTAGCCAAATTAAGCACTCGGGTTACTGATGTTGATAAAGAAAGAATTGATAGATACTTAAAAGAATATTTGATATTCCAAGAGGCTTCCGCATCAAATCCCTCTCGTCATTTTTATTTCCATGACTCATTAAGTGAAAACTATAGGGTTTTTGGTTATCGTGATACAGTTTTTGCTTTGACTGCAGATGTTGCACTGGGATTCTCCTACACCTCACGTAATTATGTCTCCTACAACCAAACATCTGGTGTAGATATTCAGGGAGTTTTTGGCGAAGGATTATCGTATTCTTTTCGCTATAGAGATTTTCAAGAAAAAGGCGAGGGAATAGACACTTTAAGACAATTTACCCCCAAAACAGGATTTGGGTTTGTACGGGTTAAAGAAGATCTTATTGATCACAATGAGGTTTTTGGTTCAATTGGGTATAGTTGGAATTGGGGAAATGTGTATCTCGCAAAGGAGCATTTAAAGTGGGGATATGGTTACAATTCATCAATAGTATTTAGCAATAAGGCACCTTCGTTTCCGCATATACGTTTTTCTGTATCTCCTGCATCGTGGATGCGATTTGATTATATGCATGGAGTACTTAATTCGCAAGTGATAGATTCTTCTGAAACAAGGATTAATATAAACCCCGAACGACTCTCAACATCTTTGGTTAGTAAGTACATAGTAGCCAATAAACTCTCACTTTATCCAACAGCAAATCTTAAATTATCTCTTGGGGAAAGTGTAGTGTATTCGGATAAATTTGAACCAATTTATTTGATACCGGTTTTGTTTTTTAGATTGGCAGACCATTACACGATGGGTGCATATGATGAAGCCGGAGCAAATGCACAACTCTTCGCCGATATTGAGTATAGATTCCCGACGTATCAAACGGCGCTTTACGGCAGCGTTTTAATTGATGAATTTTCAATCTCGTCGATATTTTCATCGGATGTAAAGCCCTCGGCAACGGCTTTTACCTTGGGTATTAAAAAAACTAATGCTATATTGGAGAATACATCGCTCACTTTAGAATACACTCGGCTCAATCCTTTTGTTTACTATCACAGTGACGATGCAGATATGTTTACCAATTATAGGTATCAACTCGGGGATTGGATAGGTAGCAATGCAGATAGGGTGCTTATAGCTGCAAAGTATAACTTTCCGTACTTTATAACATTTGAAGCCCGTTTGGAGCATATTCGGCGAGGCGAAAAAGAAGACCCCACACAACCCAGATATCAGCCAAATCAAACCTTTTTATTTGGCGATCGAGAGACCACAACGTTCATTCACCTTACAGCGGAATGGTCACCTGTGCAAAGTGTTCGCACAGTTCTTTCCTATAACTACTCAAACCTGCAAGGCACTCGCCGCGCAGAAACCCCTGTATGGCTTGCAGGGGTGAACAATGGACTGACTTTCGAGATCGCACTCGGATTATAACTGACCTACAAATCGCGATCTTCCATTAAAAATAGAATTCAATTTACAAGAAAATCAAAAGTGTAACAAAAGTTACAGCGGATGTAACTTTTTTGCATTTCTGTAACGATTTTTCTTGCACAATGATTTATAAACACTTAATTTTCAATTAGATGATGGAGGCACTTATGTGCGGAATTGTTGGATATATAGGTAACAGAAATTCAATACCGGTAATTATCGAAGGACTCAAGCGACTTGAGTACCGCGGGTACGACTCGGCCGGCGTGGGATTGCTTTCGGGTAACAACCTACATATCGTAAAAAATAAAGGTAAAGTTTCGCAGCTCGAAAAGCGTTTAGAAGGGCTTGAAGCAGTTTGTACTGTTGGTGTAGGGCATACACGTTGGGCAACCCATGGTCAACCAAATGAAATAAACTCACACCCCCACCCAAACGCCGATGGCTCTATCGCCGTTGTGCATAATGGAATTATCGAGAATTATCAAACTCTTAAAAAAGGATTGATAAAATTAGGATATACATTTACAAGCGATACAGATACCGAAGTGTTCTCGCATCTTATTGATAGCTTCCTTCAACGTGGTCATTCCATCTTCAAAGCAACCCGTCTTGCTCTTAATGAAGTTGAAGGTACTTACGGCTTGGTAGTTATTTCTAAAAACGAACCCGATAGGTTAATAGCCGCACGCAAAGGTTCACCATTAGTGTTGGGCATTGGCGAAGGTGAAAACCTAATCGCTTCAGATGTCTCAGCCTTAATTGCACACACCAAGCAAGTTGTGTATTTAGGCGATGGAGAAATTGCTGAAGTATTCCACGATAAATTTTGCACCCGTACTATCTTCGACGAAGAGATTCTCAAAGAGATTCATGAAGTAAACATGACTTTAGAGGAGATAGATAAAGGCGGATATCCAACATTTATGCTCAAAGAGATTATGGAGCAAGCGGAATCCGTTACCAACTCGATGCGTGGCCGTTTACTTTTTGAAGAAGGCGGAGCAAAGTTAGGCGGATTGATTGATGTTGTTGATAAACTTGCTCAAGCAAAAAGAATTGTAATAACTGCTTGCGGAACCTCGTGGCATGCGGGATTAGTAGCAGAGTATATGTTCGAGCAATTCCTCCGCGTACCAACAGAAGTTGAATATGCTTCCGAATTCAGATATAGAAATCCTATAATATCGCCCGAAGATGTAATATTCTTTATTTCACAATCAGGTGAAACCGCAGATACACTTGCGGCAATGAAGGAATCACAACAACGTGGTGCATTGTGTCTCGGTGTTTGTAACGTTGTTGGTAGCAGCATTGCAAGAGACAGCGACGCAGGTGTTTACATTCACGCCGGACCGGAAATAGGTGTTGCCTCAACTAAAGCGTTTACCGGTCAACTTACAGTTTTTGCATTGATTACCTTATTGGTTGCACGCAGAAAAGGTATGAGCTTAGCCGATGGGCAAGCGTTTGTAACTGAGTTCAACACTATACCCGATAAGATTCGTCAGATATTGCAATTAAACGATCATATCGAAAAAATTGCAGAAGAGTTTAAAGATGCTAAGAACTTTCTCTACTTAGGTCGCGGTTATAATTTTCCCGTGGCTTTAGAAGGAGCTTTGAAGCTCAAAGAGATATCGTACATACACGCCGAGGGTTACCCCGCCGCGGAAATGAAACACGGTCCTATAGCACTAGTTGACGAAAATATGCCTGTGGTGTTTATAGCACCCAAGGATTCAACCTACGATAAAATTATTAGCAATGTAGAAGAAATTCGTGCACGCAAAGGAAGGGTTATTGCCATAGCTTCCGAGCACGATGAAACTATTGAAAAATATACAGATTATGTAATCAGAATACCCGATACCATTCGTATTCTGATGCCGATTTTAACAGTGATACCGTTACAACTACTTGCGTATCACGTTGCGATGAAAAAAGGTCTCAACGTAGATCAGCCCCGAAATCTCGCAAAAAGTGTAACGGTGGAATAAATAAACAACAAAAATCAGGAGTAACTTATGGAACCGACCAAAGTACTGATAATGGGCGCAGCGGGAAGAGACTTCCACAACTTTAACGTAGTATATCGCGATAACCCTGCTTACAAAGTAGTGGCATTTACGGCTACACAAATTCCTAACATAGATGGCAGAGTTTATCCAGCAGCTTTAGCCGGCAAACTCTATCCAAAAGGAATTAAAATATTTGATGAATCAGAATTAACCGATCTAATCAAAAAGTTCAAAGTTGATGAAGTTGTTTTTGCTTATTCAGATGTACCTTTTGAATATGTAATGACTAAAGCTGCAATAGTTAACGCAGCAGGTGCCGCATTCAAAATGCTTGGTGCTGAGCCAACAGCTATTAAAAGCACAAAACCCGTTATTGCAATTCTTGCAGTGCGTACAGGTTCAGGTAAATCACAAACCTCCCGTAAAATTGCAACATTGCTCCGCGAAGCAGGTAAGAAGGTCGTTTCCATTCGTCACCCCATGCCTTATGGCGATTTAGTAAAACAAAAAGTGCAACGCTTTGGCACTCTTGCTGATTTAAAGAAACACAAATGCACCATCGAGGAAATTGAAGAGTATGAACCACATATCGCTTCCGGTGGCGTTATTTATGCAGGCGTTGATTACGAAGCAATTCTTCGCGAAGCTGAAAAAGAAGCTGATATAATTATCTGGGATGGTGGAAACAACGATTTGTCGTTCTATCAAGCCGATTTAACATTTACCGTTGTTGATCCGCATAGACCAGGACACGAACTCCGTTACTACCCCGGCAATACATCACTCCGTGTTGCAGATGTAGCTGTTATTAACAAAATCGAATCAGCTGAACCTGCTAACATCAACATCGTTCGTAACAACATTCGTGCGGTTAATCCAAAAGCAATGATCATAGACGCAGCTTCTCCTATTACAGTAGAAAAGCCCGAAATCATTACCGGTAAACGCGTTCTTGTTGTGGAAGATGGCCCGACATTAACACACGGCGAAATGAAATATGGTGCCGGTACTATAGCAGCAATCAATCTCGGTGCTAAAGAATTAATTGACCCACGCCCTTACGCTGTAAAGAGTATCAAAGATACCTTTACAAAATATCCGG
Source organism: uncultured Ignavibacteria bacterium (assembly GCA_937996765.1). Lineage (GTDB taxonomy): Bacteria > Bacteroidota > Ignavibacteria > Ignavibacteriales > Ignavibacteriaceae > CALKUG01. The sequence goes on along the minus strand of CALKUG010000477.1, from coordinate 2,178 downwards.
GTATTGGTGTGCTCCTTCCAGCAATGGGTTATGGCCCTGAGCAAATGGCTGACCTCGAAAAAACAATCAACAAAACCGATTGTGATTCAGTAGTAATTGGTACCCCAATTGACTTAGGCCGTTTGATTAAAATCAACAAACCATATACTCGTGTTCAGTACGACTTACAAGAAATCGGTCAAGTTACCGTAGAAAGCATCTTGAAGTCGAAAGGACTTTTATGAGCAAATTAGCTGTCCTCGCATTTGGCGGAAATGCCCTACTGCGCGGTAATCAGCTTGGCACTATTAAGGAACAAGAAGAAAACGCAAATGCTGCGTTGATGGGTTTGTTACCGTTTATCCAAGAAGGATATAACATTGTGATAGGACACGGAAACGGTCCGCAAGTAGGTAACATATTGCTCCGCAACGAAGCAGGGTTCAATAACTTCAAAATTCCTAAAATGCCGTTAGATGTATGTGTAGCCGATTCCCAGGGAGGAATCGGCTATATGCTTCAACGCTCTATGCAAAACTTACTCAAAGAGCATGGAATAAAGCGCGAAGTAGTAACCCTGGTTACCATGGTAAAAGTTGATAAAGAAGACCCTGCGTTTATGAACCCAACCAAGCCCGTTGGCGGTTTTTTTATAAAAGAAGAAGCCGAGCTTTTAGCGGTAAAAAATAAATGGGTATTTGCCGAGGACCCTCGTAAAAGAGGATATAGGCGTCTTGTTGCTTCCCCAAAACCTATAGGAATTCTTAATGCATCCATTGTGAAAGCACTTGCTGAGCAAGGTGTAATTGTAATAACCGTAGGTGGCGGTGGCATTCCCGTCATTGAAGATGAAAGCGGCAAATTGCAGGGTATTGATGCGGTAATTGATAAAGATCATGCCTCGGCACATTTGGCAAAAGAAATTTGTGCCGATGAGTTTTACATTCTCACCGATGTACCAAAAGTATGTATCAATTATCAAAAACCTGATCAAACAGAGCTCGATGAAGTAAATATCGAAAACGCTCGTCGCTATCTCGAAGAAGGTCATTTTTCTGCGGGTAGCATGGGTCCAAAAATTGAAGCATGTGTTAATTTTGTAAGTGCAACCGGAAAAGATGCGTTTATCACCGACTCAAGTAAATTGGGTGATAAATCAGCCGGTACACGAATTGTAAAAGAAGGAGTTTTGAATGGCTGTTAATATGAAAGGAAAGAGTCTTCTTTCCATACACGAACTTTCCCACGAAGAAATTTGGGAAATTCTTGAACTGACAAAAACATTAAAACATAAACAAATCATCGGCGAACCACACCGCATTCTTGAAGGCAAAACATTGGGAATGATTTTCTCAAAACCTTCAACCCGTACACGTGTATCGTTCGAAGTTGGTATTTATCAGCTTGGTGGTATTGGGATGTATTTTGGTCCTAACGATTTACAACTCAATCGTGGCGAATCAATTCCTGATACAGCAAAAGTTCTTTCACGTTTCCTCGACGGAATAATGATCAGAACATTTAAACATCAGGATGTTGTGGATTTAGCACGTTATGGTTCAATTCCTGTAATCAACGGATTAACCGATTTCTTGCACCCCTGCCAAGGTTTAACCGACATTTACACCATTTGGGAAAAACGTCGTAAACTCGAAGGGTTAAAAATGGTATATGTAGGCGATGGCAATAATGTTGCTCATAGCTTAATGTATGCAGGATCCAAAACAGGCATGGATGTAGTAATTGCATGTCCTAAAGGTTACGAACCTTCCAAAGAAGTGTATGATAACGCAGTAGCTAACGCTAAATACTTTGGCTCAAAGGTTGAAGTAATTGTTGATGATCCTATAAAAGCAGTTAAAGATGCCGATGTAATTTACACCGACGTTTGGGCAAGTATGGGACAAGAAGCCGAGGCAAAAGCGCGTCATGAAATCTTCAAACCGTACCAGGTGAATGCAGAAATGGTAAAACACGCAAAAGAGGATTACCTCTTTATGCACTGTTTGCCTGCTCACCGTGGCGATGACGTAACTGACGAAGTTATAGATTCACCAAACTCTGTAGTGTTCGATGAAGCAGAAAATCGCCTCCACACTCAAAAAGCCATTATGGCATTGGTGATGTAACCTCCGCCCGACCGTTTTTTCAGCACATTTACAACACAGGGTTGCCGATTGGCAACCCTGTGTTGGTTTA
>CALKUG010000476.1 GCA_937996765.1 uncultured Ignavibacteria bacterium | reverse complement strand
TTCTGGAACAGGTTTATTTTCCCATCAACTGTTAATACAAGACGGGAAAAGATATTTCGTCCTCGATTAAATAAAATCCTTGATATTACGAGCAAATATAAAATCCATCAAAAAAATCTCTTGGAGGTTGGAGCCGGATACGGGATTTTTTGTAAATTAGCTATCCAGAGTAATAAATTCGACAGCGTAACAGCAATAGAACCATCCTCTGATTTAGCAAAGAGTTGTATCGAAAAAAACATTAATACCATTCCTCTCCCGATTGAGGATTATAACACAGATAGAATTTTTGATGTTATTGTATCATTTGAAGTAATAGAGCATCTTTCCGATCCCGAATTATTTCTTAGAAAGTGTAACTCACTTTTAGCTGAGGGTGGATTATGTATCTGTACCACCCCGAATAGTTTATCTGCCGAAAGATTTTTGCTTGGCGATTATTCCAAAACATTCGATCACGAGCACATTAATTCTTTTAACACAAACTCGATTAGATTATTGTTTGAACGAATCGGATTTGTTGTTGAAGAAATTACTACTCCCGGAGAAATTGATGCAGATATAATCCACAATACTTTGGTGGAAAAGTCCCTATTGTTAGACAAGAATCCAATATGGGATTATCTTTTTCTCAAAGATTGGCCAAAATACAAACAACTGGTACAGAGTTTTTTGGTAGAAGCCGGTCTCTCTTCGAATATGTGGGTTGTAGCAAGGAAAAAATAAATTTTACCGAAATAACTAGAACTGTTTATGAAAATACTTTTTAATACTCAATTTCATTGGTCATACGCACCTGTCGAATATTTATTGGGCGCAATGTTACAAAAACAAGGTCATGAGGTTTTGATGCTCGCTTGTGGTGGTGGAGTGCCTCACTACTGCGAAAGAATGAATAACAAACAAGATCGACCACCATGCGACCATTGTATAAACACCTTAACAGATAACTACAAAAATTTTGGATTAAATTCTACTTCAATCCAAAAAATCTTGCAAGCTAATGATTACCTCCAAGCAGATAAACTTGCATTTGAAACACCCATTGGCGAACTAAGAGTATTAGAAATTAGTGGTGTTGAAGTTGGGGAACTCTCTTTTTTGAATCTTTTTCAATACTACCATAGTTATCCATTTATTATTGAAGGCGAGTTTGAGGTTACTTATAGAAAGATTGCTCATTCTGCGATTTTATATACGCTTGCAAAAGAACGCCTGTTCCTTTCTTTTGATCCGGATATTGTTATTACAACAAATGGCAAGTTTATTCAATGGGCACCTCTGGTTTATCTTTCAAAATCCTACAATAAACGTTTGATCACCTGGGAAGACCTCATTGATTATAAACGTTCAACGGTTATTTTTGCCGCCAATTCAGTTGCTCACGAACAAAGAATTGATTCTGTGTGGGATTCTGAAAAATTAAAATCAATAAGGGACTCTGAAAAAGAAGAAGTTCTCAAACATTTCAATTTGTGGCAAACCGGTGTTTTTACTACTTCAATCTATATACCTAATGCAATCAATGAAACTGATACTATAGTTAAAAACCTCAATTTGGGGGGGTATAAACAAATTGTATCACTTTATCCTAACGTATCGTGGGATAGCACGTCTGTTGGATACGACACCATTTTTGAAAGTATTTACACTTGGCTATTCGAGACAATCGAATTTGCACCCGAAACACCGGATATCTGCTACGTAATTAGAGTACATCCAGGAGAAAAAAGATTACCTCCAAGTTATAAGATGTTGGTAGATACCGGTTTGGCTATTGATTTTCGTTTCAAAGAGATACCTCAAAATGTGAGAATTATCCAATCAGAAAATCCTATTAGCAGTTATGCATTGGCCAAGATTTCTGATGTAAATGTAGTTTATACTTCAACGCTTGCTCTTGAATTTGGTATCAGTGGAATAGCTGTTTGGGTTGTGGCCGAGGCCTACTATCGCAACAAAGGATTTACCATTGATATACAAAGCAAAGAAGAGTATTTTACGCGGCTAATGGAAGCAAATTTCAAGCGCAATCTTTCTGAATCTGAAATTGAGCTTGCTTTCAAGTTCTCGCACATTGTCCGTTTAAGACGATTGATTCCATTCCCTTATCTTGTTGCAAGTGAGGGAAAATTTAACTTCCCCGGTTTCGGTGCCATGTCCTCAGAAGCAAAAATAATTTTAGACAAGCTTATATCTTTTGTATTACACGACACACCCTTCCTCGATATTGGAGATCCTTCGATACCGCTTCTTAAAGACGCCAAACCGAGCGATAAACATATTGATATTGAAGGATTAACCATATACTTCGATGATGAACCCGCAATACGAACTGAGATAAACAATATTTTCAATCAGTCAATCTATCGCCCTAACTCTAAAAAGTTAAATCCCGTAGTTATTGATGGAGGAGCTCATGTTGGCAGCTTTTCTTTATACATTAAAAAACTTTACCCAAACGCAAAAGTTTTAGCTTTTGAACCGGATAATTCGTGTTTTCAGTTGCTCAAAAAAAACTTAGATGCCAATTCCTTTCATGATGTTCAATGTTTTAACAAAGGGCTTTTCAACATTAACGGAGAAATTGGTTTTAAATCAGATGGAGCCGATGGAAGTGCCATTTCTCAATCGTCATCCAACAAGATTTCTGTTACCAAACTCTCTGACTTTATCAACGAACCTATTGATTTTCTTAAATTGAATATTGAAGGTGCTGAGTTAGAAGTCCTTATCGATATTGAATCTAAGTTAAGTATGGTGGATGAAATTGTGATAGAATACCACGGATTTCCGGAACTTGGACAAAGACTACATTTAATTTTGGAGATATTGAACCGAAAAGGATTTAGATATCTCATACATGATTTTGATGCTACAACTAATCCTGCGAGTAAACCACCATTTTTTATTGCCCAGAATTCAAGATTCTTTCTTCTCATCTATGCAAAAAATCTACAACGATCTTATGTTGATTCTTCTGAAATACATCCACTTGCGAGGAATTTTGGGTTCGACAGAGGCACGCCAATAGACAGAAAATACTTTGATATATTTCTAAACAAACACTCGCATGAGATATCAGGCAAAGTCCTTGAAATAGGAGAAAAGACCTACAGTACATTGTATGGAAAAAATGTTGCTTCCATTGATGTTTTACATGTTGTTGAAGGCAACCCAGAGGCAACGATTATTGGTGATTTAGAAAAGGGTATTGGCATACCAAAGAACACTTTCGATTGCATTATTTTAATGCAGACATTACATGTAGTATTCGATTTCAACTCGGTTTTGAGGAATTGTTTCGAGGCATTAAAAGATAACGGAAAATTGATTTTAACTGCTCCTTGTATCTCTCAAATCTCGCGATACGATATGGACCGATGGGGAGATTACTGGCGATTCACAGACAAATCCCTAAGAAGGATTTTAGAACCATTTGCTAATAACGAAATAATTTTCGAAACCTATGGTAATTTCCTTACAACAAAAGAATTTTTAAATGGTAGAGCCGCAGAAGAATTGCCCCCAATGATTTGGGACTATCAAGATCCGGATTATCAACTTGTTCATTGTGTTGTTGCAACAAAAAAAAAAGATAAACTACTAACAACTAAAGAGGATAATCAGTTAATTAATCACCCTCAGATTTTACTTTACCATAGAGTGTCTGAAGATAATTTAGTCTCTCATTTACTCACTATTTCTCTTTTTAATTTTA
>CALKUG010000475.1 GCA_937996765.1 uncultured Ignavibacteria bacterium | reverse complement strand
ACCTTCTGTACGCGCATCACGTATGCGTATATTGCAGGCATTACGTGCCGTGTAGTATTTCCAAAATTTCATAATTATTTAACTATTATTTGAAGCCGTCGCAAAATCGACGGCTTTTTTAATGCTTCCTTTTTGCTTAAATTTAATATTATCTAATTTTATTTAAGAGCGTTTGCTAATATGGAGAGTAGTGAAACACCCATGCGAGCTAAAATAACCGTCGAAGGTCATGTTACCGGAGTCGGGTTTAGGTACTTTGTATTTCGGCACGCAACGGTTCTTGGTTTGAAAGGTTTTACACGCAATTTGCCCACGGGCGAGGTTTATACTGTTGTTGAAGGTCCTGCGATTGACGTGCTGACTCTTTTTAACAGAATGAAACAAGGTCCTGCGATGTCGCGGGTTACTAATGTACATATTACCTACGAAGAAATTACTGATGAATTTGATTCTTTTGAGATAGTACGATAATGAAATCACTACGAGTTGGAAACGGTTTTGATGTTCATCGCTTTGCTGAAAATCGCAAATTGATTATTGGCGGCGTGGAAATTCCCCATACCGTTGGTTTGCTTGGACACTCGGATGCAGATGTTTTGCTTCATGCAATCTGTGATGCATTGTTAGGTGCACTTGCTCTTGGTGATATTGGGAAGCACTTCCCCGATACATCAGACGATTGGAAAGGCGCAGATAGTAAAGTATTGCTTTCCATGGTTTATAGTCTCATTCAAGAACATGGTTATTTAATTTCGAACGTTGACTCGATGCTTTTACTCCAGAAACCCAAAATAGCTCCTTATATAGATCAAATGAGAAACATCATTTCGTCAATTTTAGAAATTGAACTCGATCAAGTATCTGTTAAAGCAACCACTACCGAAAAACTTGGCTTTGTTGGAAGAGAAGAAGGGGCTGCTGCTTATGCTACGTGTCTCCTCTACAAATTATAAGCTCGTCATTTTAAACTCACCATTTTGAAATTCAAACACTGAGCTAATTCTATGAATTTGTTATCACGATTTAAACCTGAACCAAAAACTCCTGAGCAAAAAAAAGAATTGCGCACCGAGAGATTTCTACTCATTGTTTCCGGCTTGTTGTTTGCATTATCCTTTCCCCCTTCACCACTTCCGTTTTTATCATTCATCGCATTAGTACCGTTGCTCAAAGTTTTGTCGGGTAGAAAAACTACCATAGCTGTAAATCGTGCGGTTTATTTATTTGGGTTTGTAGCTTCAATTGCATCGTTGTATTGGGTGAGCGGAATTTTGATGCTTCGTGATTATTTTTTACTGATTGCCGGTGGAGTGTTGCTGTTTGTGAATCCTGTTTTTTTTATGATTCCGGCAACATTGTTCCACAAGGTATCAAACCGCTGGGGTGTCAAAGTGGGATTGCTTTTATTCCCACTATTCTGGGTATTTTATGAGTACATGTATATGTTCTCTGACCTTGCTTTCCCTTGGCTTACTTATGGCTATGCAGTGGCATATTTTCAGCCCTTTATACAAATAGCTGATATTGTAGGAGTTCTCGGAATCAGCTTAATAATCGTTTTTGTAAATGTCTTTATTTTCAAAGCTATTGAGTTCTATCAACATAAAAGAAAACTCGACAAAGTCTCATTCGCAATTGTTTTGCTTTTGCTTGCCATACCCTCTATTTATGGAATTATTTCATTAGCTAATTCCGATGAAAAGGGTGATACACTTGCAATAGGAATAATACAACCAAACCTCGACCCCTACGATAAATGGTCGGGTGGCTCTCCCGATGAATTAGTAGAGTTATATCTTTCTCTTTCTAAAATGTCGGTAATGCAAGGGGCTAAAGTGGTGCTTTGGCCTGAAACTGCGCTACCACTCTATTTACTCTCGGGCAACTACCCTCAGTTAGTTGACTCAATTCATAAATTCACGGATACTTATAATGTCGCCCTTCTAACAGGAATGCCTCATTTGATTTGGCACACAGGGGATTCAATTCCCTCCGATGCAAAAAAGAGTATGATTGAAGGCACCTACTACTCCACATACAACAGCGTGCTACTGTTTCAACCGGGAGAGAATCGAGTACAATTCTACGGCAAACAAAAATTAGTGCCCTTTGGCGAACGTGTACCATTTGTTGACGCAATACCTATGATTGGAAATCTGCTCAGGTGGGGCGTTGGAATAGGCGGATGGAACGTTGGCAAAAACACTAACACGCTTAATATCTCAATGGATTCAGGAATTCTTACCAAAGCCGATACACTTAAAGTTGGGGCAATGGTATGTTACGAATCAATTTTCCCATTACTGAGTGCAGACTTTTCGAATGCAGGTGCAGAATTTCTTGTTGTGGCTACAAACGATAGTTGGTACGGGAATTCCTCAGGACCTTACCAACACAAAGCCGCTTCAATCCTACGCTCAATAGAAACCCGCAAGCCCGTATTACGTGCGGCCAACGGTGGCATCTCGGCGTTTATTGATAAATACGGGAGGACTTACGAAGCATCGCAAATGTATGAGCAAACCATTCTCGTTAATACTATAGTTCCTAACACTGAGCAGACTTTCTACACAAAAACTTCATTAGTTCTTCCTTTGATTGTATCTATTACAAGTATTGTTGTAATTCTTTTACTTTTTACATTCAGATTCAAGAGAACTACCGCATAACAGACGCCTTTTTTTAGTATTTTGCCGTCTATTATTTAATTTTTTATTTGGTTACATTGACACCTAAAGATATTGCTGTAGTTGCAGTAAGCGGTGGTATGGATAGCTGTGTTACTGCGGCTATTGCAGCCGAGGAATACAACCTCGCTTTTGCACATTTTAATTATGGACAGAGAACTCAAGCAAAGGAATTGGAATCTTTTCATAAATTAG
>CALKUG010000474.1 GCA_937996765.1 uncultured Ignavibacteria bacterium | reverse complement strand
TTGGGTCATCGGAAAGTTTTACTAACTTTGCGAGTTCACCAACTTTAGTAACAAGCTTGGTAACATCTTCTTGCGTAAAATTGGTATAGGGTAAGTTTACCATTAAACCCTTTTGATCTGATACAGCCCACTTGGTAACTTGAAATAATGTACCATCGGCAAAATCATTTATACTACCTGTTGTCACTTCAGCTACTGCCTTACCGAGTCCCAATATTTTAGAAACCTTTAGTGTTACAGGAGTTTTTTCCGCATTAAGTTGTTCAAGCTCGGTGCCTACGGTAAGTCCCAGCTCCGAGCCGCCTTGTATCTCTATCTGTTTATCTTTGTTGAGAAAAACGGCAACCACAGTTTTACCCGATACTGCTTCAGGTTTTAATCCAAAGAGAGACATTCCCCTACGTTCAGCACTTCCTGTAAGCACAGGTTCCTGTCTAAATCCGCCTGCTTTAAGGATGGAACGAGTTCTTTGATAAAATTCGGTTGCTGTTTCGGTAGGAGATGCTGTAGCAAAAGCTTGCATCAAGGCTTCGGTGAAAGCACCGTGTGTATTATCTCCGTATCCTGTTTCAACAGCTTCTTCCCAATCTTGAGCAGCTGAAAATACAAGAATGCCAGCACTCTTGGTATTTAATTCAGGCGCTGGTGGGTTAAGCGCATCGTTCATTACAAACGGCAAAGGCTCGAGCTTGCGAGAGCGAACAATTTTTTCTTCGGGATTTTCGGATGTCTCTCCACCTGCTCCTCGGGAGATAGAACCTGAGTGACAACTGTCAAAAATAAGAGTTAATAATGCACCTTTATCCAGAACTTGATTCCAAAGTGCCGACTGCTCTTTGTCGCGCAATTCACGGACATCTCCTTGGGTTGACATCCATGCATCGGCAGTTACCAATGTTTCATCGCGTTGATCATCTTCTTTGCTTCCTGTGTTTTTTATTTGGGAACCGTGTCCCGCATAAAAAAAGAAAGCAATATCTCCGGGTTGACTGGGGTTGATGAGATAATCTTTTATTGCTTGCTGTATATTTCCCTTAGTAGCATCGCGGTTAGAAAGAAATAAAATGTTTTCTTCTTTAAAACCATATTTAGCTATAAGAATATTTTTTATTGCAGTTGCATCTTTAACGCATCCTTTAAGATCGCCAAATCTTTTAGCAACAGAATAATCTACAGGACCTTCGGGTTTGTAGGTATCTATACCTACAATAACTGCACGTTTGGTTTGAGCAGTGAGGGTAATCATGGAAAAAACAACAATAACAACATACTTCACAAACGAAGCCGCACTTTTCATAGGAGCACCTTATTTTATACACACAACAATTATACTACAGCCTCTGCTGTTGGGTTCCCACTTCGATTTAGCGGCGATTATGATATTAAATAATTTTGAACCCGTATATTTGGCAGAGGATTTTTACGGAACTTATGTGGAAATCTTTGTTAAGTTATGGTATTTCACTAATAAAATCAAACCGACAAATGGCGAATTCAATCAATATTTTTCTTCTTACACTTTTGCTCACCTTTTCCCTTTCGGCTCAACAAGAACCCCCAAGTGCAGTTCAGAATGCCGTAATGGATTTTGATGTGCAAGGATATACTGTAACCATGACCATTCACAATCCCGAAGCTAAGTACATCTCTGCCGTTTGCACAACAACAGTGAAATGGAATACTATAGATACCGCACGATACTTTTTTCATCTCGAAGGACTCTCAGTTGATTCGATTTTTAGTGAAGAGAAAAAGA
>CALKUG010000473.1 GCA_937996765.1 uncultured Ignavibacteria bacterium | reverse complement strand
CTTCCGTTGTTGAGCTTGCTGAAAGGCATATAGATACCAACATCCGTACTGCACAGGCCGCATTTGCAAGGGCTAATCGTGTAGCTACTTTGCAAAAAGATGATTATATAAAATACACAGGTCCCGCCTCGATACGCCCGTTTGCAAACGACCATTTAGGCAAAACCTACAAGGTTAGCGATGTAATGAAAATGAAAAACATGTACGGACAAGATGCTATTGTGTGGGGATGTGGCTGGAATTGTAGGCACAGATGGGTTGTAGTAAGTAACCCCGATAATGTTTCCTAACTGAACTGCTTCCGGAGTTCCGCAATGATATGTTGTTGGAACTCCTTTTCTAATACCAATACTTGTTCCCGCCTTAAACCGAAAAACTTCCAAAGTTTTCTACTTCTACCAACACCACTTTTATTCAGCCAAAAGGCTCGCTGTGCAAGCTCAGGATCGGTGAAGCCAATTATTACTTTGTTGCTATCAAGTTTGATTATACTCATATCGCGCAGTAGTGCGCCGGTCCACTCTAAGAAGCCAGCACCGGGAGCAAAGTGCTCTTTGTATTGCTTGTAACCGTGAATGAGCATACCCAGCTTACCCGATTTACCTGTAATGATACTGTACAATTTCCCTTGTTGTGATTTAGTAAGCTTTTTGTGAAGTTTCTCGTTATACGGCCGATAAAATGTTTTTGTAGAATAGGCAAACTTCTTCCCATCAATATCAACCCCTGCTTGAATGTTATCTTCAATCATTTCAAGCACCCGATTACCAACGGTGCGCATAAGTTCCCTATTCACTTGCTGGACCTCCAAGAAGTTCATCGCCTTGCACAGGAACGCTGTAACCTACTTTGCTGTATGCTTCAGATTTTACCACAGGCATAAAAGGTGTGATGGTTTGTAGCACATTAGCATTTGCCTCAGTATCTTGTTCGTCGGCAATATCAAATGCAAAGGTATATGGAACATCTGCTTCAGTGGCATTAGCATCGTAGTTAAGTTTATAATCCAGCAATACAATGTTATCGTTTATGAAGCGCGTTACTCGGTTTAAGTCACTCCAGAATATATCAGCGCTTACATATTGTAGCACTTGCAGAGCTGCACGGGAGCCGCCACCAGTGGGGAGCTCGTTAGTGTTTGCCTGCCCCAATATTGCAATGCTAATATCGCTATTGAGCATTTCAATATACTCTTTGAAGCTAACGCCTGTACCGCCTGTAATTTGGTTGAGCTTGAATTCAAGATCATCGCCTGTTATCAAGTAATTGTGCTTGATAGCTGTTTGCGCCGCTTTCTCAGCGTTAGTAACTTCTTCAGCGGTCGCGCCTTTACTTACAATTTGCAAAATGCCTTTTAACTTTTTAAGATAATTAGCCCATTCATTGCGCATGTCGTTGCGCATGATTTCAACCGCTGTGATTGCCTTCATCAAACCTAACGGTGATGGTGACATGGGATCGTGATCAACCAAGAATGGAGATTCACTAAGAGGAAACGCATTGAGTTGTTGATTCTGCTTTATGTACAGTATATCGGATTCACTTTCAAAAAAGTAACCGTTATTTTTTTTGACGTGCGATAACCTCAGTGAATTACCTACCGTAGTAGGAATAGTAGAATAACGATATATTGAAAATCCGTTAAACACTGTGTGTACATGCCTATTAATAACAAGCTGTATTGCTTTATTGATACGCTTTACTGCCAGCTCAGCAACATCACCGGCGGTTTTATCGAGTGCTTTAATATTCCAATCGAAGCTACTTAGTGCAGAATGCCTACGGGTGTAATTACCTGTTAAGCGTGTGTTTAATTGCAGTGCGCGATTTGCTGCATAATAAAAATCGTTACTATCACCAGTGCGCGCATCGGTTGATTCTGCTTGCTCAACCATGGTAAAATAATCAACTAAGCTCGGATAGATTTGTGTTTTTTTATTCCACATTTTAAAACCTCTTAAATGGTATAATAATCACTAATAACACGGGGTTGAATAGGATTTGAACGCCTCACAATTTTGCGCTCATGGATAAATTCATACGCGCATATTGCACTATCAGGGGCATCATCTTTACCCGATTTCTTTTCACCTTCAAACGCCCAGAATTGAGCAAGATACTCTTTGCCTACAGGTGATTTGGCAAAACCAACGGGAAATAATACCTCTGCTTGATCGTATGCAAGTTGGAAATTCTTAGCTATTGCAGTAAGAGCATATTTCTTAAACTCAATTTTCGGAAAAATGATGTTGTGTATTCTGCAATAATTCTTTATTGCATCGCTCCACGTGCTTTCCTGTGCTACATGGCCATCAAAGCCAATACCTGTAACGCGGTAGCCCCATTTTTCTTTAAGTGCTAAAAGCGTTGATAGTAAATCGGCCGTGCCGGAAAAGGATTTGCAAACGGCATCCACAATGTAGAATCGCATTGTTGAGCGTGAATAGAGCAACACGGTAATAGCCGTGGTATCGCCTTTACCCTTTTTGCTTAAGTTAGGGTCACAATACATAATACCAATAGCATCATCGGGGAACTGAGCTTCAGCGTAATTACGCTGGTCGAAGAAGTCACCTTCAGGCGGTGTAGGATTTTGTTGATAGTTACCCATCCAATCGGATTGTGATTTCACTTTAACCATGCGCTTTAGTTCAGCTTCCGATTTAGCAGGGAATCGGGATTTCCAAAGAGGACCATTGTCTGTCCATGCTTTGTACGAATACACCTTGTATTCAGGGGGAAGAAGTCCATCTTCAAATTCAACTTTCATCCTGTGCAATGCACCTGCCTGTGTGAAATCGTTACCCATTACAACAAAGCTTCCGCCCTTGCTCATTGAGTCAAATGATTCTAATAACTTCTTCGTGCGCATTTGTACGGAGTGTTTTTGCAATGAAGATTCCAACGTTTCCACGTCATCGGCCAGCACATCTTGAGGCCTTCCGAATAAACGTGTATAACCGCGCATACTTCTTTCCTCGGAGAATGCTGCAATGAAGCGGGCTTTAAGCAATTCTTTATCTTTTATGAAAGTGGGTGAAAGGCGAAACTGTGTTTGCCGTTCATTCCGCTCAATAAAGGTTGCGCCAAAATCGTGTTGCAGGCGGTCGCTTTCTTCAAGTATGGTACACACATCACGCATGATGTTACTGCTTTTACTGAGTGTTTCGGCGTATGTGCCTGTAATGTTAGTGCGGCCGCTCAGTAGCTTCCAGAGGAATACTTTTTTTGTTGTTACGGTTTTACCATGGTCGCGCGGTCCGAAAACAATATGGAATCCGGGAGTGATGCAAATCTTTACAATATCCTTATGGAATTGAGCGGTCGGGAAATAACCATCGCCGTACATTTCTTCCGGGAAATAAGTTTTGTCAAAAAACCAATAATCTTTTAAGGCACGTTTAATTCGTTTATTGGTTTCTTCAAAAGTGGTTTCCTCTTTAGTAAATGGTTCACCGGGAAGCAGAAGCTTACGAGTTTCTTCAACTTGTTTAAGTTCTTCGAAGCTTTTTTCCGAAACCGAGAAAGATTGATGCTGAACTTTAGAAGCCATTCTCTGCCTTCCACTTCGTGTATTCTTCTTCGTAGATTTTAATTACATCATCGGCTGTAGCACTGGGCTCGAACCTACGAATGATGTTTGAGATGATTCCGGCATCTGCGCGCTTAAGATGATTTTCTAAAGAAATCTTTTGCAAATTTGCGCGTATGTTAATCATCTTGGTCATAATCTCTAACCGTGTGGTTATTGCATGTTCACTGCCGTTAAGCTCACTGGCCACGATGCGCAAGTTATCTTCAAGCACTTCAACAACATCAACTGTATCTGATAGCATCTTTGCTTTGTACTGCTTCCCTAACTTTGTGTTGGTAACTGTTTTTGAAAATTCCGCATGCTTGGAAAGCGCATAGCGAATTTGGCCTGTGGAAACTTTAAACCGCTTAGAAAGAGCCGATAAAGTTTCTTCAGGATGATCTGCCTTATACATCGCTATTTTTTTCTGCAAATCTTTGTCTAAGTATGTTTTTTTAGGAATTGCCATAAAGCTACTCAGTTGTGTTTCTAATGTTGTTCAAAAGCCGTTTAACTCGCTTCAATTTCGTTTAACTTTTTTTTAAGCACTACTAATACCCTTAAGTGCTCTAAGGGGCGTTTCCGCTCGATTATTGCCAAATTTAAACTTTGGGGATGTAATCCACTTTTAAAGTAATATTAACGGCCGCATAATCACTGTACATCCCATCGAATTCGGCCTTATCGGTGTATTCGATTGTAACGTAATCGTTATTGTTCAACCTGTGCTCATTCACAAATTTTTCAAACTCTAATTTTTTCGCAAGAAATTTTTCCGCAAGCTCCATTGCTTTATCAGCCGATTCATACAGCTCACTCGCGTTGCCATCGCAAAAAAATAATTCAATGGTTGCGATTCTTCTAATAACATGCCCATCGGCCGAAAGATTAAGCTTATCCGGTGTAACAGCCATGAGAATTGCGGGAACAATAACAGAGGTATTCTGGCCGTTTGTTAAAGTGAAATTGCAATTTGAGAAATTGATTTCAAAAAAATCTTGAATGACTCTACGCAGGTTAGATAAGGTCATTGCCATACAAGCCCTCCATACTTCCAAGTTTTGTAATGGTGCTATTGTTGTTGGTGCTCACTTTGGCTGAATCAATTAGCTGTATTGCGAGCT
>CALKUG010000472.1 GCA_937996765.1 uncultured Ignavibacteria bacterium | reverse complement strand
GAAGTGTTTGAACAATTCCGGTTCGTCCAAACACCAAAAGGAGTTTATTTTTCTTCTTCAAATCCTGAGGAAATTTATCTCTCAAAATTCCAACGTTTCGGAATCAATTTTGCAGTTGAGGAAAAAACAGGTCAATTTATTCTTCAAACACACGCTGCCCACATCTTGGCACCATACATTACCAAAAATAAATATGTAGCTGAGGATAGTGAACAGTTAAAGCGTTATTTAGAAGGAGGACTCATAAAAACCTCTCATTCATTACGCGGGCAGGTAGTGGTTTATTATCGTGGAATGTTGGTTGGTACCGGCTTGGCAACTCCCGAAGGAATCAAAAGTAGATTTCCCCGCTCTCACCGCACACAAGAGATACTCATAAAATAAAAACGGTCATCCTTTTGCAAGGATGACCGCCTTTTCAGCACATAATGCAACCCACTAACAATCGTAGTAGAGAGCAAACTCAAGCGGAGTCGGACGTAAAGCCGCAGCTTTAACTTCTTTATCCATTTTGTAATTAATCCAAGTTTCGATCAAGTCTTTTGTGAATACATCACCCTTGAGCAAATAATCATGATCGTTTGCAAGCGCGGTTAATGCTTCTTCAAGCGAACCTGGGGTCTTTGGAACTGTTGCCAATTCCTCCGGCTCGAGATCATAAATATCTTTATCAAGAGGATTACCCGGATCGATACGATTTTGAATACCATCAAGACCTGCCATCAACAAAGCGGCAAATGCGAGATAAGGATTACCTGAAGCATCAGGACATCTAAACTCAACACGTTTTGCTTTTGGACTTGTTGAATACATTGGAATACGTATTGAAGCAGAGCGGTTTCTCTGTGAATATGCAAGGTTTACAGGTGCTTCAAAACCCGGTACCAAACGTTTGTACGAATTGGTAGTTGGGTTTGTGAATGCAAGCAATGATGGTGCATGTTTGAGCAAACCACCTATGAAATAGAGAGCCATTTCACTTAATCCTGCATAACCGCTTCCGGCAAACAGAGGATTACCTTCTTTCCACAAGCTGATATGAACGTGCATTCCGCTACCGTTATCGCCAAAGATTGGTTTAGGCATATAGGTAACTGTTTTGCCGTTCGCGCGAGCAGTATTCTTAACAATGTATTTAAACATTAAGAGCTGGTCGGCTGATTTGAGCATTGGAGCAAAACGCAAATCAATTTCGCACTGACCGCCACTTGCTACTTCGTGGTGAAGAGCTTCGATGTGGAGTCCGCATTTGATGAGGTTCTGAACCATTTCATTACGCAAATCAACTAATGAATCTGTTGGTGCAACAGGGAAATATCCTTCCTTGTAACGCGGCTTGTACCCTAAGTTGGGTCCTTCTTCTCTACCTGTATTCCACTGGCCTTCAACAGAGTCAACTTTGTAAAACGCCTCGTTTTGATTGGAGGCATAACGAACATCATCAAACACAAAGAATTCAGCTTCAGGACCGTAATAAGCAGTATCTGCCAAACCGGTTGATTCAAGATAAGCTTGTGCTTTCTGAGCGATATTACGAGGGCAACGGCTGTATTTTTCTTTAGTAGCAGGTTCATAAACATCGCAAGTTAAGGAGATGGTTGGTGCCTTAACAAACGGGTCTAAGAACATAGTATCAGGATCAGGGATAATAAGCATATCACTTTCGTTAATAGCTTTCCATCCTCTAATCGAAGAACCGTCAAAACCAACACCGTTTTCAAATGTTGATTCATCTAATTCCGAAATAGGTGCACTGGTATGCTGCCATTGGCCGGGCATATCCATGAACTTGTAATCCACAAATTCGATTTTATTTTCTTTTACGTACTTGAGAACCTTCTCAATACTCTCCTTTTTACTCATGTCGTCCTTTCGATTGTACTTTTTATAACAAGATCTTTTCAGTTTCTTTGGTGGTTGAGAGAACCAAACTCGAACGAGTTGAAAGAACTCCCGGCCACGACTGAATTTCCATTAACAATTTTTCCAATGCTTCGGTGTTTTTCACAATCGCCTTTAAGACGTGTGAACCTTCACCTAAAATCGCATGACACTCTAATATATTAGGGTGTTTGTCACAATTTGAAATAAGCTTATCGTAATACTTCGATGAATCACTAATTATCACTATAAAAGCCATAATGTCGTAATTGAAATATTTGCGATTTAATCGTGTGAAATAACCTTTGATTATTCCTTTTTCTTCCAGTTTATGGAGACGCTCACTCACCGATGGTACTGACATACTCACTATCTCGGCTATCTGACTTCTGCTTATTTTAGCGTTTTCTTGCAGAAGATTGAGGATTTTGATATCTAACTCGTCAACTGTGTGCATACAACTTAATTTTTAAGGTAAATAATATTATTTGTCTCAAATATAAAGGCGGGAAATGTAAAAACAAAATATATTTTA
>CALKUG010000471.1 GCA_937996765.1 uncultured Ignavibacteria bacterium | reverse complement strand
AAACGATTTTACTTTATGGTGTTTTTCTTGATTAAAAATGTAATCGCTCACCTCGGGAATCTGTGACCTTGAATAGGAAAATACCCCATATCCTTCCTGCCATGCAAACTTCCCTATAACAGATCTATTTTTGTTTATCCAAAAAGACGAATCCTTTTTTATTTCCTGCACTAATTTTGAAATAGAATCTACCGGCTTGAACCCCACTAACATGTGAACATGATCCGGCATCCCATTTATTGCCAACATTTTGTGCCCGGAGTTTGTGACAATTCCGGTTATGTACTTATAGAGTTCTTCCTTCCATTTAGCCGAAATCAATCCATCACGATATTGAACGGCAAACACAATATGTAAGAAAATTTGTGAATATGTGTTTGGCATGAAAACACCAATTTGATTTTTCAATTCTAAAAATTACATTGAATACCTACGGCATTCAAATTCTTTTTTCCCCCTTTTCTACAGACATTTAATCCCTACGGGATTTCAAAAACAAATCGTCAATTGCAATTTAATCAATGTTCAATCCCCCGATAAATCTGGACACGCCTAAAGGGATTAGCAAAAAATATAATAATGTCTTATAAATACATACCATCCTTACGGGATTTCAAGGAATTGTATTCTCTCCAAACATGTTTTCTCAACGGGAGCGTTAAAAATCTTTTTTCTCGAAATATGCTATTGCACCACCGAGGTAGGCGAATATCAACGCTAATGTTGACATAATTACTTCACTGGGGTTACCTGCTGCACCTTCATCAAATACATTTACAATATGTGCATTCAATAATTCTTGTGTCTTGGGTATGACGTGATATAACACTTCCATCACCCATTTTAATGCTTCGCTATCTCCTAAAAATGGTAAAATCTCTGCTCTGATTGCTAAAAGCGGACTTATCACCAAAAACACAATGTATGAAATCATTATTGCTACGCCCGATGAATTACTCAATGTGCTTACCAATAACGTTAATGAAAGCAAAACGGCAAACGTTAATATTATCGGTAAAAACGACAATAAAAACCTTGGTTCCCAAATCCCGATAATTGCAGAAAAAGTTAACCACACACCTAAAATCATTACTGCCAAATTGGCGGCTACCATTAAAAAGCTTCCGATAAATCTTCCGAGTAATGCTTGATATCTTGCAACAGGCTTACTGAGAAAAACATCTATCGTACCTTTTTCCATAAATGAAGGCATTAATGAAGCAGTAGCAAATACACCCAAAAACACACCTAATGCAGCAACCGTTGTTGCAATATTTGCTTGAATTTGTAATACTAAGGTTCTCGCGTCGAATGGGGGTATCATTGGATTTAACGCTGCTTGTGCTTCGTGTTGTTCTTTCATTGAAGCCAAATCAATACCTGCAGCTATGAGTCCTGAAATAATTACTGCAATACCTGAAATCACCAAAAACGTTAGAATAACTTTTTTGGAAAGCATTTCTCTCATGGTATATCTACTGATATAATATATTGCCATCATATTACTTCACCTCCGCATCGGTAACAACTTGTATAAATATTTCTTCTAATGAGTGTCGCACTTCTGAAAATTCTTTCACTTCAATTTTTGCGTTTATAACTTCCTGAAGTAACTCATTTGCAATCGCATTGCTATCTAAAGTGAAATAATAAAAACCGTCTTTTCCCACTCTCATGGAATAACTTTCCTTGAGTGCTTCAGGAAGATGTTGAACAACCTCTGAACCCGTGAATAATTTATACTCACGTTGCGAAGTTGTTAAATCCTTTACGGTACCTTCTTTTAATAACTCACCTTTTTCAATAATCGCTACTCTATCAGTTATCAATTCAACTTCTGAGAGAATATGACTATTTAAGAAAATGGTTTTGCCTTGCTCTTTCAAGTGAATTAGCAAGTCGCGAATTTCTTTTCTGCCTATGGGATCTACACCATCGGTTGGTTCATCAAGGAATATAATTTCGGGGTCGTGGATTAATGCCTGAGCCAAACCCAACCGTTGCATCATACCTTTGGAATAAGTTTTCACCTTTTTATTGGCCGCTTCCGACAATCCAACCAGCTTTAAATTTGCAGTAATTTTAGATTTAATCTGTGCAGATGGAACCTGCGATAGCCCTGCCATATAAAACAAGACTTCTGACCCCGTTAAAAATCCGGGGAATTTATGGTTTTCAGGTAAATAGCCAATTTTCTTTTTATAAGCTACCGAGCCTCCTTCTTCACCAAAAACGGAAAACGAACCGGATGTTGGTGAAATAATGGCGAGAAGTAATTTTATAAATGTGGTTTTGCCCGCACCGTTTCTTCCCAAAAGACCAAAAATAGTTCCGGGTTCAACTTCTAAACTAAATTCTTTCAATGCGGTAACAGAGGGTTTTCGGAATCCCCCTTTATATACTTTAGTTAGCGCATCAACTTCAATAATGGCCATAGCATCCTTTTAATCATAAATAATGAAAAAACATATCACAAAGCACAAATATAATGAATACGGCGGCAAACTAAAGGAATATTGGTTAAGCGGTAAATAGTATAATTGAAATCCCCATAGTTCATTTGAAAGTGTGACTTTCGAGCGTAAGGTCCCTCCAATTTAAGAGGGGCCTTAGCCGAATTTTAAGATCGGAATTTACTCGAACTACTAATCGAAGCTGGAAATCACGCCATCATTCACCTGTGAACGTGCGTGCACTTCGTTAAGTTTGGAGATGATGCGTAAAATTTCTTCACGTCGTGCCTCCGCAATATCAATAATGAATTGTTTGATATCGGGAGTGTGGCAGTCATCAATAACAGATTCGTAATAACGCACTGCAGCAGTTTCTTTACGAAGTGCTTCGTTAAGAGAGGCGCAGGTATTTTTACATATTTGTTGACACTTAAAACTATTGCTTGTCATAATATCTTTCCTTTCCCATCAGGAATTCCCGAGTTGTTAAACGTGTTCCAATTGCTGAATCACTAATTCCGCTCCCCGCTTTAATGCTTGTTCATTAAGGGGGATTAAGTGATGGTGCCTCTCGGGCAGCACCTTCATTAGCGCTTTTAAGACTGCATCAATAGATACTATCGGGCGAACTTTTAAAAATGCACCTAACATTATCATGTTTGCGATTTGTTTTTTCTCCATACGCAACGCCTCTTCGGAGGCAGCAATACGTAGTATAGTAATATCGTCACGAGTTGGCGGATGCACCACGGTACTATCCTCGAACATGAGCAACCCACCCGGTTTAATAAGTTTTTCGAACTTATCTAATGATGGCTGATTCAAAACGATACCTACATCGTAACGTGAAACCAATGGCGAACTAATTCTACCATCTGAAACTATCACAGTGCAGTTAGCAGTACCTCCACGCATTTCGGGTCCGTACGAAGGCATCCAACTTGTTTCGAGAGAATCTTGCATTGCAGAATATGCTATAGTTTGTCCCATTGAAAGAACGCCCTGTCCGCCAAATCCTGCAATAATAATTTCTGTTGTTTTATGCATAACTATCCTTCTTTTCTCAGTTATTGTTTACCGGTATTGGCTGGGCAGGTAACTTTATATCGCCAAGTGGGTAGTAGGGGAACATATTTTCCTCCATCCACTTCATTGACTCTACAGGCGTCATCTTCCATCCTGAAGGACAGTTGGAAACTACCTCGATGAAGCAGGTTCCTTTTTTTAATTTTTGATATTCAAATCCCAAGCGTATCGCTTTTTTTAACTTGCGAACAGCATTCGGATTGTGAATAGACTGACGGGTAACGTAATATGCTCCTGGCAGCATTGCCAACATATCGGTAATCTTTATAGGACTACCCGAAACTGCAATATCTCTACCACGAGGTGATGTTGATGTTACAGCTCCTGCTAAAGTGGTAGGAGCCATTTGGCCTCCGGTCATACCATAGATACCGTTATTAACAAATATCATCAAAATGTTTTCGCCACGGTTAACCGTGTGAATGGTTTCAGCTGTGCCAATAGCTGCTAAATCGCCATCTCCTTGATAGGAGAACACAAACTTATCAGGTAACACTCTTCTGATTCCAGTTGCCACGGCACTTGCTCTGCCATGTGCTGCTTCTTGCATATCAACGTTCATATAGTGGTAAGCAAATACCGAACATCCAACAGGTGCTACACCTACGGTCTGTTCTTGTATGCCCATCTCTTGAACTACTTCCATTATAACCTTGTGCGCAACACCATGCCCACAACCCGGACAGTAATGGAATGCCGTTCCGGTCAGTGTGTGCATGTGGTTATCATACACCAAATTTTCACAGCTAATCATTGTATTTTCCATACCGCGTCCTTATGCTTTCACCGATGAGTGTTCAACTATTTTCTCTATTTCATGAAGAACATCTTCGGGCGAGGGTATCATTCCACCCATCCGTCCGTAGAAATGAACCGGCTTACGACCGTTTACTGCCAAACGCACATCTTCAACCATTTGTCCGGCGTTCATTTCAAGCACCAAGAAATTCTCCACATTTCCACTTTCAGCCAAGGCGCCAATGGCTGCCTCAGGGTAAGGGAATAAAGTAATAGGACGCAAAAGTCCGGCACGAATACCTTTTTCGCGAGCTAAGTCGCATGCTTTTTCTGCTATACGAGCCGAAAGCCCATATGCAACCAAAACTATTTCAGCATCTTCTGTATTTAAACTCTCAGATCGAACTTCTACCTTCATAGTTTCGTATTTTGCCTGAAGGTGAATGTTTACCTTTTCCATGTTCTCCGGCTCGATATGGAGCGAAGTAACAATATTTTGACTTCTGTTTGCGGCCTTTCCGCGCGTAGCCCATTCAGGAACTACATGAGGAAGCGAGCCGGCAGGTGGTAGTTCAACCTTTTCCATCATTTGTCCTAAAGCACCATCTGCAAGTAACAAAATAGGATTACGATATTTTTCTGCGAGTCTGAATCCCTCAAAAACAAAATCAACCATTTCTTGAACCGAGTTGGGAGCTAACACAAGCAGTCTGTAATCGCCATGTCCTCCACCTTTAACCGATTGGAAATAATCGCCCTGCGAAGGTTGAATTGTACCTAAGCCCGGGCCTCCGCGGTTCACATTAACAATAAGACAGGGGAGCTCAGCAGCAGCAATGTAGGATATACCTTCTTGCATCAAACTAATTCCCGGGGAAGAAGAGGAGGTCATTACACGCGTTCCTGCACCGGCTGCTCCATACACCATATTGATGGATGCAACTTCGCTTTCCGCTTGTAGAACTACTCCGCCGTCTTCCGGCATTTCTTCCATTAAATATTCCAAAACCTCTGATTGCGGCGTTATCGGATAGCCGAAATATGCGTGAATCCCGACTCGAATCGCGGCTTCTGCCATCGCTTCGTTGCCTTTCATTAATCGGACTTCACTTTCATTCCTGTTCATTTTTGCCATTGCTCCAGACCCCTTAAGCTATGGTTTGTTGTTTAACAGGGTCGAGCGATTTCATTCGCTTTTCTCTATAGACTGCAATTGCTGCATCCGGGCAAACTAAAGCACAATTTGTGCAACCCGTGCAATTATCAATCGCTAACTCAATGTATCGGTAACCCTTCAGATTAATTTGGTCTGAAAGTCGCAACCCGTCTTGTGGACAGGCAGCTACACAAAGTTCGCATCCTTTGCAAATCTCTGTGTCTATTATTACTGTTCCTGATACCGGCATTTGATTAACCTTTTTTGAAGTTGATAAATCACTTTGGAATATAATTTGCAAAATTTATGCCATGGAGGGTAAAGTGCTTTTTCTTGATATTATTGGCTGTTTTTGGGCCTTTTTGGATTGTTTAAACAAAAAATGGGTAGGAATCGGGAATCGGATTCCTACCCAAGCTCGTTTTTCTTGAATCTGAGAAATTGAGTTTTATTTCAATTTTATACTCATTTTATTTATTTCTGAAACTGAACGAATTTCAGGATAGTACATAAGCTGAACTTCCGCCGGCATTACGTTCACCGTTCCGGGCAATTGCGCGCGCATCAAATAAGTGAACTCCATTTCCTTTTCACCATAGGTCACAAAAAATGAAACTCGTTCATCTCTAAACTCACGCTGAGAGTACGACCATCTCCAAGGATAATGACCGTAATAGGAACCATTGTAAAGGGCTTCTCCTTTAATCTCATAAAGTTCGTCTTCTTTGATTACTTCAAATCCCGATGGCAACATATCTTCTACCATTAAGTAATTAGCTCCGCTTGTTTTGCTTTTTACTTTAATTTTAACGAGTACAACATCTCCGCTTACCAAATTCTTGGCAGAAGTTTTATTGTAATTAAATCCGCCTTCTCTTTTTGGAGCCATTTCCAGTTTGTAGTATTCTCTGGAAATATTTAACTCCGGTGAAGGATGCGATAGATTTGCATTCTGATTGTAGTAAGAAGTAATTGATGAAAAATAAACTACTCCGGTGCCACGTTTTTCTACTTCTATTTCATTTTTTCCTACTTTGAGTGTCGGAGCACTAACCGTAATCACCTTTGGTTGTTGTAAGATGTTTTCTTTATTTACCGATATTTCGCCTACTACTTTGCCGTTAACTTTGATGATAGCGGTGTAGTTTGATTCTAGCTCAGAAGTTGCTCTCAGGTAATCGGTAAGAGCAAATAATACGGTTGCTGTTTGCTGTGTTGATCTCCAAGAAAAACCTTGCTGTTGTTTAAGCAGCCAACGAATTCCTCTTGAGGCTATCTCGTTGTTCTCTCCAAACGCTAACAATGCTTTAACCGCAAATGCTGTGGTTTGTACCCTGTCATCAGTCCAATAGTAGTAGCGTTCTGAATCGCCCCAATATGTTACCAAGGCGAGATCTTCACCATTCTCTTTTAATCGTGTAATAAATGGTCTTGCACTCTCTCGTTCGTTTGCGGAAATAAATGCCAATGAGTAAAGTGCCAATTCAAAATCACTCAACTTTTTAACCTTCTTTTGCAGAAGATTATTTTTAATTTGTTGTGGCATTTCTTTTCCCAAGAACTTTACTGCTGCACTATAAGCGAAATAACCATAAGCGAGATTAGTCGCGTTATCAAAACCGGTTTCTTCAGTTAATATCTGCTCAAGCTTTGCCAAACCTTGGTTAAGAACCGATTCTCTAATGTCATACCCTAACGATTTAGCATAGGAGAGGCCATACACCACATACGAAGTCATATAAGGATTAGTGTTATCGTTTTTCCACCAGCCCCATCCTCCATCGCCATGTTGCATATCATATAAGCGTTTTAGCCCTGCCTCAACAACTTTCGGAAGTTCGTTTTTTATTTTATCGGTTTGGGGTAAACGCAGTTCCTTCAATGTAGATGCTGTTATGATTGCCGGTAAAAATCTACTCATTGTCTGTTCCACACAACCGTAAGGATACTCAATGAGATCATCCAGCGATTGTAATACAGTACCACCCAAAGATGGGGTTATAGAAAGAGCAAGATTTGCGGATAAGGGATTTGAACTTTCAGGAATTTCAAATGAGGAGGAATATGTTTGTGAGTTCTGCCCAATCTCTCCGTTGTTATAAACTACCTCTTTAACACCATAAGCAAGAATCGGAATTGCAATTTTAACCGCATCAGATTCTTCGTTTGTTAAAGCTTCAGTATAAATTTTTACACTGTCATTTGGGCTGTTTACCACTAATGTGTAGCTCACTCGCTCTTCTGATTGTGAGGCAATTGATATTGTACCTTTTGCCATACCCTTTTGAACTGAAATTTGAGAGTTCGAGGATTTTATTAATTCTGCGTTTTTAAACTCAGATTTAATTTGCACAGATTTTTTGCCACTCAAATAATTATGAATAACAGTGTGAATGGTTATTGTGTCTTTTTCGCGATAAAAACGTGGATTTTCGACTCTTATCATAAGATTCTTACGTGCCACGATTGAAAACGATTTTTCACCGGACTTGGTATCTGCTGTTACAGCTTTGATATCAGTAATCCAGGTGGTAAGATTATCAGGCAGTAAGTAGGAAATACTTGCCTCGCCGTTTTGGTCAGTTATTACAAACGGCTCCCAATATGCTGCATCAACAAATTTTTCTCTCACATCTGGCTGAACAAGTGCTGTGGGAGGGGCGGCTTCATCTTCGGTTGTTGATTTCATCATCAATTCCCTGCCACCATTTTGTCTATCTAATCCCATTGCCTCTGCTGCAACGGGATGCTGCGCGTAAGCACCTCCGCCGTAATAACGATAAAGTTCTTCAGTCTTTATCGGAATAACTATTTGGTCTCCTGCATTTTCTTTGGTAACAATTTTGCTCGAGCCAACAACCAAATTTTGATACACCACAACCACTTGAACTGTATCCGATTTCGAAATGTACCCGAAGAATTCCCCTTGCTTGTCAAAATCAACCATTTTCCCTTCGGATTTCGAGATGAAATACACTTTTAAATCATTTTCGCGCCACGATTCTATATTTTCAAGTTCTATTACACCTGTTACTTTTATATCGCGCTCATAATATTTATTTGCAACCTCTTTATTATCCAAGTATGAATCGTATAAAATCTTATTTCTACTAAGCGTTGCATAACTATCGTTATATCTCTGTTCGCTTCTGCGTGTTATTGAAAGATAATTATAGTCAGCAGGATTAAAAAACTTGCTAATTTCTTCATTTTCAAAACTTTTGATTGCCAAAAGAGCTTCATCAATCGTAGAAACCGAGAATTCAGCATTCTCTACCGGACGGCCATTATTATCCGTTATCCTAACTTTTAGACTTACTTTTTCACCAGGTTCATATTGATTCTTATCTGTAACAGTTGTTATAGTTAAAAGTTTGTTTGTTGGAATTACGGTTACTTGTTTTTCACCGGAATAAAATTCTCCTTTCGAATAACCGCTTACACTAATCAAAAATCCTCTTTGGTGTTTTTCTTCAGTTACTATAACAGTTGTTATATACGATTCACCCGGCTTAATTCTAATTGTTTGGGCCATAATCTCAGCTGTTGTAGAAATACTTAATGTTGCAACCTCTAAATTCTTCGGTGTTGTTATAACAACAGTTGCAGTATCGCCTACTTGATACAGTTCTTTGTCGGTGGAAATGGAAAGGGATTGCCCACTTTCAGCATAATACCATTCACCCGGACCAGGAACATAAAATGTTCCTTCATCAGTAACAGTATTATTTTGTTTGTCTTTGGCAATTATTTTGTAAGAATAGGCTCCTATTTCGTTAGCGATGTACGAAACTATTCCTTTGCCCGTGCTATCCGTTTTTGCATTGAGGGTATCGAGTATGTTTTCTTTACCTTTTGTATCTTTTTTACTTATAATTACTGTGAAGTCAGTTTTAATTGGTTGGTAGCTATAGTCGGTAGCGTTTACTGTTAAATCAACCGATTCGCCTTTTTTGTAGAAATACTTGTTTGTGGTAGCCGATATCATAAACGACGCTTTTGACACCACACCGGTAGCGCTTCCCGAAATTACCCTCCCTGAGTTATCTGTAACTTCAGCTTGGAATATGTACTCCATTGCTCTGTCACCCGCTGACGCTGCAGGGAAGTTAAAAGTATAATTTCCTTCTCCATCCGGCTCTCCGGAAATAGAGTTTACTAATTCGGGGGTTCCGCGCCATAAAGGATACATTTTTGCATAATAGTACATATATTGACTTCTATACCACCAGGGTATATAAAACTCTCTTTTAAATACTTTTACGGTTACCGTTCCATTTTTAACTTTTTCACCAAAATAATAATCCGCCGTAACTGTGCCTTTTATTATCTCATTAGGTTGAAATTGAGTCTTATCGAGTTTTACAGCAACCTTGAATTCAGGTTTTTTGTATTCTTCAACCGTGAAAACACCGTAAACCTTTTCTGCACCCACCTCTACAACGATACTATAACGACCCACCTCAGCAGCTTCAGTAATGGTTAATTTTTCTGCCAATGTTCCCAAATCCGACAAAGAAGCTTGTTTTTCGAGTATTTTATTCTGTTTTGGTGAAAAAACAGTGATTTTAGCCGATGTATTAGGGGCAGGCAGCTGAGTTTTACTACCATCCTTATACCTTAATATGGCTTTAAATGCCACTTCACTATTTGGACGGTAAACCGGTTGGTTGGTGTATATGTACCCCTGAAGATTTTTTTGTGAGCGATAGTTAGAAAAGTAAGTTTGTGTAGTTAATATAAAGTTACCTTCTACTAATGCAGTTATTATACCCTCATTATTTTTCATATTCTCTGATGAAAAAAAGGCATATCCTTGATAATTAGTTGGAATTTCTTGTTGAGTGCTATCCGATTTTACAATCATACGAACCTTTTTTAACGGTTCTCCACTCATTTTATTGAGAGCATACGCAACCATGTTAGAAGTACCATTGCTTAAAGTAACAAGATCGTAGTCGCTAACAATAGTAGGATAATAGCTTATTTGATTCTCCGTCTCGACTCTAATCAGGAAATAACCCTGCTCCTCTACTTTCCCTATAGAAAGAGTGCTTGCTTTCCAAGAGGTTGATTCTTTTGGAATATTAACCACCTTATATTCAGAATAATGTTTCAGTACGTTACCTGAGTTTCTGACAATATCTTTAATGGGTATAGAAAACAAGGTGGGGTCGGTGCTATAACTCTCTAAAGGATTATTCATCTTTAGTATTGTTATCCTAAAAGCTTGGTTAGACACGCCAGTTGCAACATTCAGCATAATCTCTTCGCCTACAGAATGGAATTCCTTTGTGTAAATAGAGAATGCTTCATTCTCGTTTAATTTCCAGCTAAAACCAAGGAATGTGATTGTTGTTATTAATACTGCTGTTAAAAACAGGAAAACTCTTTTCCTTTTAGCCAAAAAAGGTGATAAAATCGTTGTTTTCATCACTTCACCTTACATTTTATATGTTATGTTACTTGTGTTATATCAAAATCTTTTTGAGAGTATGTCTTTACTTTTCACCAAAAGTTGGTTAAAATGCCAACGCCGTCAGACAAAACTACTACATTATTTGATTATACTGCGCGAATTTAATTAAGTGCCTAAAATAGCTCCAATTTTTTCCAAATAAAAAAAGTGAAAAAATATGCAATATGCCGACTTTTTAACTATTATAGTCGAAAAGTCTAATTTGACTTTCATACAACCTCATAACCCCCTTTTCCATAGGTTAAGCCCGAAGCGGGGGCTAACTTTGCATTGTAAATTCATTAACTAAAACAAAGAGGTACAATGAGGTCATTAGTTAAAGCGCTTTTGTTCTCCGTAACTTTGTTGATTATCGGATTCTATGTTGCTAACGAAACTACTCAGGCTATAGCAGAGCCAATAGCATCTGACACATTAGAGATGGCTGAAGTTGTTTCGACACAAGAATCACAAATAGCAATGATCGACAAAGGGATAATAAAAGTGTCTTGGTATGGCCATGAGTTCAATGGACGGAAAACAGCAAATGGTGAAGTATATAATATGGAAGCTTTCACCGCCGCCCATAAGAAACTGCCTTTTGGCACTCTTTTACAGGTAACCAATCCTCGAAATGGAAGGTCTGTTGTAGTACGCATAAACGACAGAGGTCCTTTCATCCGCGGTCGCGAATTAGATTTATCTAAAGCGGCTGCTCGCGAACTCGGCATATTAGACCACGGTACAGCCCGTGTTTCCCTTAAAATAGTAACTTTGGCAGGCAATAACCAGCCGGTAATAGCAAATTAGTTAGTATTTTAACTTCGACTTACAAAAAACCCTGCTTTTTGCAGGGTTTTTTGTTTTAAACCTTTCGCTTACCTTTCATTACATCTTTTCCTTCTTTTAGAGGTCTGTTTTGTCTAAAACTTTTAAACTTTCCAGTAATTATTCCCCTTCAGGCGATCAGCCAAGAGCTATTGAAGAACTTGTTAAGGGTATTAATGCAGGTGAAAAATATCAAACCTTACTCGGTGTTACGGGTTCAGGTAAAACTTTTACTGTTTCCAACGTTATTACACAGGTTAATAAACCAACTCTAATAATATCCCACAATAAAACTTTGGCGGCACAGCTTTACGGAGAGTTTAAGTCATTTTTTCCTGAAAATTCCGTGGAATTTTTTATTTCTTATTACGACTACTATCAACCGGAAGCTTATGTTGTTTCGAAGGACTTATTTATCGAAAAAGACATGTCTATAAACGAGGAAATTGATCGACTTCGCCTAAGAGCCACAACTGCGCTTATAGAAGGTAGAAAAGATGTAATAATAGTTGCTTCGGTAAGCTGTATTTACGGTATAGGTGCTCCCCATGAATATGCACAACAAATTCTATTCATTCACAAAGGCGATATTATACCTCGAAAAAAACTCCTCAGAAAGTTAATTGATATCTATTATAAACGAGATGACATTGATTTTACGAGAGGTACATTCAGAGTTCGAGGGGATGTTGTTGAAATAATCCCTGCTTATGAGTTAGATTCAGCCATTAGAATTGAATTTTGGGATGATGAAGTAGAAAGAATTTCGATTATTGATTCGATTTCCGGGGATATTCTTGAAGAAATTGAGTCAACTGCCATTTACCCAGCTAAGTACTTTGTTACTGACAAGGAAAAAATGAAGCAGTCCATACTCCTCATTGAAGCAGAATTGGAGGAACAGCTCAAATACTTTAGAGAAAACGAAAAATACCTCGAAGCACAACGCCTTGAGCAAAGAACTCGGTTTGATATTGAAATGATGAAAGAAGTTGGGTACTGTTCAGGAATTGAGAACTACTCGCGACACATGGATTTACGGGATGCAGGCACCCGGCCTTACACACTTTTAGATTATTTCCCCAATGATTTTCTTCTAATCGTGGATGAATCGCATGTAACTATACCCCAAGTACGGGCAATGTACAATGGCGACCGTATGAGAAAGGGTACATTGGTAGAGCATGGTTTTCGTTTACCCTCTGCTCTCGATAACCGCCCAATGAAATTTGAGGAATTTGAGTCAAAAATTGATAAAGTGATTTTTGTTTCAGCTACGCCTGCAGATTATGAACTCGAAAAAACCGGTGGTGTGTTTATTGAACAAATTATTCGCCCTACGGGATTACTTGACCCAGAAATTGAAGTTCGTCCCGTGGATAATCAAATTGACGACCTTATCAACGAAATTCGCATACGTGCTGCCATTCAAGAAAGGGTTCTGGTAACAACTCTTACAAAAAAAATGGCCGAGGACCTCTGCGATTACCTTGAACGCCTACAAATTCGTGTCCGATACATTCATTCTGATATTGACGCACTTGAGCGGGTTTCGATACTTCGCGACCTTAGATTGGGTGAATACGATGTACTTATTGGTGTAAACCTACTTCGTGAGGGCTTGGATATGCCTGAGGTTTCCTTAGTAGCAATTTTGGATGCTGATAAAGAAGGATTTTTGCGTAGCGAACGCTCGTTGCTACAGACTGCGGGAAGAACTGCTCGAAATGTAAACGGAAAGGTTATAATGTACGCCAATATTATAACCGGGTCGATGGAACGCACTATTTCCGAGACTATCCGCCGTAGAAAACTACAACATGAGTACAATCAATTAAACGGAATTGAACCTAAAACCATTTTTAAATCAGTTGCAGAAATTATGTCTTCAACCTCAATAGCGGAATTAAGAAAATCCGACGAAAAAACTATCCAACAAGAAATAAGTTTAGTTGCAGAACCTGTGATTCGGTATATGACCCGGGATCAAAAGCTGGAGCTGATAGAGCAAATGACTGAGGAAATGCGTAAAGCAGCTAAAGATTTAGAATTTGAGAAAGCCGCTGCCTTTAGAGACGAAATTGAAAGGTTGAAGAAAAAACTCGACGGCTAAAGCACTAAAACACGATAGAGATAAAAATTCTCTTCATCAAAACCTTTTATTGCAGATTCAATACGTTCGATTTTGACTAAACTCTCAATCTCTTTTAAATAGAGTGAAACCTCATTGTCTGTAAATACAGTTTCTGAGAGAATTATTTCGGCACCACGCGAAAATTGCTCCAACCGCGCAGCAAGATTGACTGTGGTTCCAAAGTAATCCAAGTTATTGTTCAAATTTACCGCTATCGCATAACCATAGTGAATTCCTGCTTTCAGACGCAGTTCACCGCTATTAATTCCTGACTCCCTGAGTTGAATTACAGATTCAACCATTGACTTCAAAGCATCTTTTGGCTTAAGAAACGCCGCCATAATTGCATCGCCAATAGTTTTAATAAGAGCGCCATCATTATTTGAAACAATTTGCTTTAATATTTCGAAATGATCAACCACATATCCAAATGCAGTGGCATCACCCACATTTCTATAAAGCGAAGTGGATCCTTTTAAATCGGTAAACAGTATGGCAAGACTTCCTACTGCCATTGCATTACCCTTACGTAGTACTTGATGCGAAAACAAGTCTCTAAACGTTTGGAAGGTGCTTACTTCGGCTGCTGTGGCGGCCGTTTCAATCCACTTCGTTCTTTCGATTATTACAAGAGCATCATTTGATGTGCTGTTGATAACAAGAAACTCGAACTGAGGTGAAACCACGAATTCTAATGAGTGAGTATCTTCGGCAGCAAAAATAATATCGAGTCTGTGATTTTGTGAAGAGTCATCGATACGAAGCAAATGTGCGTTTTTGCTACCCGCTTTAACCACTGCATAACTACCGGGGGAGTAGCTCAGTTGAAATCGCTCTTCAGCTCCCGCAGCTATTATTTGCTGAAATACTCGATGAGGAGTGACCTGCGGACCTCCTATACAATATGCCCCAACGGAGACTTGACGTATAGAAGGGTTCGGAATAAAAGTAATTTCTACAAGCTGATGAAAATTCACAGTAAAATCCATGTTGCATGAGTCACAATGAGCATGGGAGTCGAGATTTTCCAGATGTGTTACCTTTGCTGTATTTCCCCTACAGGAAGGGCAGAGAACATCCCACCGCAAATCCAATACGCCAAATCGTGTTGCAAACAGGCAGAGCTTAAGTAACTCTTTTCTATCATCACCCCATAAATCAGCGATTTCATATGGTCTGATCTTATGCAATGCTATATCATCACCATATTCAATTAATTCGATAAGTTTGTCAATTCTACTGTGTTGATCGCAAGATTTTAGTAGTTCATCTGCTCGCTTTTTTAACCTCGCCTTTTCTATTGTACTTAACTGAGAACGATTGAAAACATCAACCAATACCTTCTTTTCAACTAATTTGGTTTCGTATTGAGTTATAGCTCTACTAAAATCTCTTTTTGAGAGAAACCCTATTTGAATGGGAATTGCTATATAGCCCAACAAATTTGATGGTGTAGCCTCAACTTTATAGTCTATTTCAGTAAAGCCATCTGCAGTACTTTTCAAAGTACAAAACACTTGCATTTCTTTAATCGGACCGCTTAAATATTTTCTAAGTACACCAAACTGTTCAGGAAAATTCCACTCAAACGGTTCTTCTTCCCAGACTACTTTAATTCCATATTTCCTGAAGGAAAGTACTTTACTCAGCCCGCTTCCATTTATAGATTCTTCTCGGGCTATTGTTGGTAAATGCGTATCATGATTAAATCGGTTAGTGTCAGCAAACAAAGTCCAAAATTGCTCTTTGGGTTGTTTGACTCTCCAATGGAAGTGATATTTAAAAATGTTCTTCATTATTACCACATGTTTAAACGTTTTAGTCTTCTGTACTGTCTAACAAGAAAAAGAAAATGAGAATAGCTATGAAATATATAACAATACTCATGATGATTGCATTCATTTTTATTGGTACTGCTAACGCATGCGATATAAAAGTGAGCATATATTCCGAGAAAAAAGAAAGCTATAAACCCGGAGACGAAATAACTCTTTTAGTGAATGTTCACCTTACCCATAGGAGATGCCCTGAGGGTATTGAAGCTACCCAATTCAAAGAATCGGGTCTAAAAATATTAGCCGGAACCAAATGGGTTGAAGAGAGTAAAGGAAATTTCTCAATGAAATTAAAAGTAAAGGTTACGGGAGCGGTTGGTGAAAAAGCAAAGTTGCAAGTTCTTAGAGAATGCAATAAAGAGGGCGGCGAAGCTGTTTTTAAAATCTCGATTAACTAACGGTTGTTCTTTATGAAACCTATAACACTTGTAATATTTTTATTTCTCTCAATTGTTACTTTTGGTCAAAGTGATGATGAGTTTATGAGTTGGGATTCGTTACAGACTACCCAAGAGAGTAATAATAATAGTACAGTTGTTACATCTCAAGCGAATCCGAAATCTGGGGATGAAGATAGCTTTGTAGTGAGTGGTGAGTCTCTTGCTCTAATAGCACTCTCATTAACGATTCTGTCAGCATTTTTTGTTCAAAACCATAACGGAAGGAAATATCGAGTCTTTTTCCTCGTCATTTCGCTGATATTCTTTGGATTTTATGCTTCCGGGTGTCCTTGCCCTGTCTGCGGAGTTATCAATTTTACATTGGCAAGTATTGGAGTATCTGAGTTACACGCTTCAGGATATTGGTTCTTGGCATTGTTGCCCATTACCTGGGTATTTGGGAAAACTTGGTGTGGCTGGGTGTGCCATCTTGGCGCATTACAGGAGCTTTTGTTTAAAAAAGGGAATTTTACATTCCTCACTTCAGCAAATGCACAAAAAGTGTTATCTTACATTCGTTATGCTTCGTTCGTTTTACTTATGATTCAGGTAGTAATAACCCAATCCAACCTTTGGAAAGAAATAGACCCGTTTAGAGTTGCATACTCATTAATAGGAACAAACACACTCAGTTATATATTACTTGTGTTACTTATTGTTTCTTCAATAACTATTTACCGTCCATTCTGTAGGGCTATTTGTCCGTTAGGGTTAGTGCTTAGTTGGGTTTCGGCCATTCCCGGAGCTATGGGAATAAAACAAGGTTCTGAAAAATGCGGTGCTTGTAAAGCATGTAGCGAGGCCTGTGATTATGGAGTTATAACCAGAGCAGGAAACAAAAGCCAATGTAACGCAAAAGAATGTATTATGTGCGGAGATTGTATAGACGATTGCAAACGTGACGTTATTGAATTCAACCGATAATTAACTACCGGTTCTTTCCATCCATTTTTCGACTTCAGTTATCTCCTTCCAACCAAATTGTTCGTAAAGTCCGTGAGCATCTCTTGTACGTAATGCAAAACGTCGAAGTGATTGCAAGTCGGGGTAATTAACTATAAACTCCATAAGCTGTTTCGAGTAACCTCTCCCTCTATACTCCGGTAAAATATACACGTCAGCTAAGTATCCCAAAGTTACAAAATCTGTAAGAACACGTGCGAAACCAATCATTGCATTTTCATAAAATACAGAAAAACACAATGAATTATTTATTGCTGTTTCAACTCGTTCTTTTGCAATACCTTGACTCCAATAACTTTGCTCCGAAAGGAAATTGTGAAGTGCATCTAAATCAACGTATTCACGGCCAACTTTAATTATTATTTTTTCGTTCATTATAAGATTCCATAAAAAAATGCCCTATCCTTTTCAGGACAGGGCACATAAAAAATCGCTTAAAAACTAAGACTTATTTTAAAAGGTTGAGCTTCTTTGTAGAAGTAAGTTCACCTTGGGTTAAGCGATAGAGATAGAGTCCGCTTGAAAGTCCCGAACCATTAAACTCAACAGTATGCACACCTTGTTGCATATTACCGTTGATGAGTTCAGCAACTTTGCTTCCTGTTACATCATACACTGAAAGATTAACAAAACCTGACTGCGGCAATGAGAAGGAAATTGAAGTTGAAGGATTGAAAGGATTAGGATAGTTTTGCTGCAATGCAAAATCCATCGAAGCTAAATACTCTACTTCTACTACATTACTAAAATCAAAGCTTCCATCAAGATCAATCTGACGTAAGCGATAGCTTACTGTACCGGCGTTCAAAGCACTGATATCATCTACAAAAGAATAATTGTTCTTTTCCGATGTTGTGCCCTTACCTGATTTGAATCCAACTGTAAGCCATTCACCGGCTTGTTTTCTCTGAATTTCAAAACCATGGTTATTGAGTTCAGATGCAGTTTCCCAGTTAAGAGTAACACTACTTTTAACAACAGAAGCCGAAAAGGATGTTAACTCAACAGGTAACTTTTGGCCAACATATTTAAACATTCCGCCAACCGTTGCCGAAGAATTAAAACTTCCTGCCCAGCCAACGTTAGCATCAGCAAAGCGAACTGTAAGGAATTGAACTCCGCTTGCTGCATCAAAATCGGTAAAGTTAACACCACCATCAAAGCTATATGATGCACCGCTGAAACCTGTTGCAGAACCTGTAGCAATAAGTGTTTTCTCGGTTCCGGGTACCCAAGTCATATCATTCGTATAAAAAGCACCTGCTGCGGGTGTAAAATTAGTCCATGTTGCACCACCATCGGTAGTTGACATAGTTTGGTCGTTATCAGTAATGATTAACATACCGTTATTAGCATCTCTGAAAGCAATTTTAAACTGAACACTTCCGATACCAAGATCTGTAACTGTCCAATTTAAGCCTTTATCGGTGCTTTTGAATAAGCGACCTTTATTGGTTGAAAACCAAACTGTATTTCCAACAGCTGAGTAAAAACCAACAACACCATATTCACCGGAAAGAGCGGCAGGAATACTTGCTGATGCAACGCGCACCCAGTTTGTTCCTGCGTTTGTTGTTGTATATATTTCAAAATAACCACCATTGGGGTCACCCATGGTAAAGCCATTTTGCTTATCAAAGAAATGAAGTACATTAGGGAATCCGTTAGGAGCTGAATAAGTTGCTGTTGTTTGGTGAGTCCAAGTTGCTCCACCATCTGTGGTAGCGATAATTCTTCCGCCACCGGCTGTGGTATTGTAAATAGGGAAATAAGCTGTATTAGCATCTGTTGCATGAATCATAGCAGAACCCCAACCACTTGTATAACCGGTTGGTTTGCCGGCAGTCCAATTGGTTCCACCGTTAGTGGTTCTTGTAAATTCAACAATGTATGCACCACCGCCTGTGCCATCATAGGCATCTGCCCATACTACATCTTTGTCAATTATGGATAAAGAATGAATACCACGTGATGTGGCTGTGAATCCTGTGTTTTGCGTAACCCAGTTAAAAGCTCGCAATTCTGAAACAGCAGACTCTTGATGGAGTGGTAATTTCTTGCGAGGTCCTGCTGCAACAAGAGTAACCATTAATAAAACTGTTAATAAAGCGTATCTGATTTTCATCAAAGCTCCTTGTGGTTTTATGGAGTGACTATGTGTTAATTAATTGTGTAAACTATAATACAAAAATTCTTTCAAAATGTCCACTACCTAACTATCTCTGTTCACTAAAAAAGCTGATGTGTCTAATTATATATACAGTATTTTGCTACCGTCTATCAATTTTGCGTATTATTCCTAAAAATTTGCTTATATTTTTTCGGTACGCATTTTGTTTAGTTTATATTTTTGATAATGATTCAATGGAGAAGAGATAATGAAATTTTTAATTTTTCCTGTATTAGCGCTATTATTAATCAGTTTTGCGGGTTGTGGTTCAAGCAGAGAAGTTTCTCGCGTTTCACCTGATACTGTAACGGATATTACCGGTAGATGGAATGATACCGATTCACGGTTAACCGCAGAAGAAATGATAACTGACGTTCTTAAGAAAAATTGGTTGACCGATTTTATGACAGCGAAGTCAAAAAAACCTACTGTCATTGTTGGTACAATCCGCAATAAGAGCAGCGAACACATTGCTACAGATGTATTTATAAAAGATATTGAACGAGAATTAGTTAACTCCGGTAAGGTTACCATTGTTGCTGATAAAACCGTTCGTGATGATGTTAGAGATGAAAGACAAGACCAACGTGAAAACGCATCGTTAGAAACTATGAAGCAATTTTACAAAGAACTTGGTGCTGATTTCTTTCTTGTCGGTGTAGTTAACTCTATTGAAGATTCTTTCGACGGTGAAAAAGTGCTCTTTTATCAAGTTGATCTTGAACTGATAAATATTGAAACTAATGAAAAAGTCTGGCTGGGTAACAAAAAAATCAAAAAAGTTATTGAGCAGAAAAAATCCGGCTGGTAATGAATTATAAATCTTCTGCAATTGTAGCAATTGTGAGCATCCTGTTTTTTGCAGGATGCTCTTCGGTTTCAACGGACACACGAAGTTCGCAGCAACTTGTAAAATCAATACAGGTTAGTGATTCAAGCGGTATCCGTGAGTACGATTCTACTGCGATAGCAAACGAAGTAAACCTTGGTAAGGACCGTGTTCTCTATTACCTCAATTCGGGAGCAGCTTCATTTTATTTTAATGACTATACAAAATCCATTAAACAACTTGAGTTAGCTGAACAAGCAATAGAGGAATTATACACCGAGAGCATTTCAAAAGGTGCTACTTCATTTTTATTGAATGATAACGCCCTGGATTATAGTGGTGAACCTTACGAGGACCTTTATATTAATGTGCTAAAAGCCATCAGTTTCCTCAACACCGGTTCGTTTGACGGTGCATATGTTGAGGTGCGAAGAGCAACTAACAAGCTTAAAGAACTTTCGTTACGCACCGAACAACTTATACAAGCACATAATAATTCCGAAGATGGGTCACTCTACTCTCTTAGTAATTCGGGCATATATAGTAGTGCTTTAACACATTATTTGAGTCACCTAATCTATCGTGCTGAAGGGGAGTATGATAACAGCAGAATTTCCTTAGAAAAGGCACGCGAAACCTTTGCACTGTACCCATCTGTTTATCCTTTTCAAATGCCACAGGCGTTAGATTCAACAACAAGTACACAGAATTCTCATCTTAATATAATTGCTTTTACAGGTTTGGGTCCTATAAAAAGGGGAGTTGGTGCGCGTATAACAAGCTTCGATGATTTTGTCCTCATCTCGGACCCCACATCCTACTATGTTGATGCATTTTACTTCCCGGGCATTTCAGCGGGATACAATTTTAAATTCGAATTTCCTGAATTGA
Organism: uncultured Ignavibacteria bacterium; assembly: GCA_937996765.1. GTDB lineage: Bacteria > Bacteroidota > Ignavibacteria > Ignavibacteriales > Ignavibacteriaceae > CALKUG01. The sequence continues at coordinate 19,681 of CALKUG010000471.1, read as the reverse complement.
TTCCCACCCCATCCGAAATCAGCTCAATTGAAGTGTATGCCGATTCTATCTTTTTAGGTCGTCTTGAATTACTCGAAGATATGAATAAGGTTGCGATACAATCGTTTGAAGTAAAAAAGAGAATGATATTTTTTAAGACTTTAATTCGTGCTATAACTAAGGGAATCGGAGCAAAAAAAATAGGAAATGAGCTCGAGGAAAAAACAGCACCAGGTGTAGGTTGTTTATTGGCAGGACTCACCAATGTACTTGCAGATATTTCAGAGCAAGCAGATTTGCGTGCTTGGAGCACAATGCCGGGTTATGCACTTGTAGGAGAGTATTCAATACTCCCGGGAAAATACACAATCGAATTACGTGTTAATGATAGAAACAACCAAGTAATCAATCGCTTTTATTACGATAACTATACCATAAACCCAACATTCAATTTTATTAACTTACAACTACCTTGGTAATTGTGCTGATAACTAAATCACTATATTTAGCACAGTTAATTATAAATTTAGGTAGCCATTACTGCTATGACAGATCTTGAACTCGCCAAAATGGCAATTGATGCTAAAACAAAAGGTTTACCCACCTACTCACATTTCCATGTTGGTGCTGCACTGGAAACAACCGATGGGAAAGTATATATTGGAGCTAATATTGAAAACTCTTCGTACGGTCTTACCATTTGTGCTGAAAGAACCGCTGCGTTTACTGCCATTATAGATGGGGCAAGGTCATTTAAGCGTATTGCTATTGCAGGAGATACCGAGGGGTTTTTGCCTCCGTGCGGAGCCTGCAGACAGGTATTAGCAGATTTATGCGGTAAGGACTTACAAGTGATTTTAGTTGATGCTCGCGAGAATACTAAGAGTATATCTTTGGGAGATCTTCTTCCTCACGCATTTGACGAGAGCTTTTTACAATGATGTATAACGATAGTCCTCATTTTAATAAATCAAAATCAGGATGGATTGAAGTTGTTTGCGGTTGTATGTTTAGTGGAAAAACTGAAGAACTTATTCGCCGACTGCGAAGAGCAGAAATTGCAAAGCAACGCGTAATTGTATTCAAACCAAAAATTGATACTCGTTATTCCAACGAGAATATTGTATCGCATAGCGAGACCTCACTAAAATCAATTCCCGTTTCACTTGTTGAAGAAGTTATTCAACTTGCAAAAGACGCAGATGTTGTTGGAATCGATGAGGTTCAGTTTTTCCCCCATGGAATTGTGCAAGCAGTTCGTCAGCTTGCAGACAGCGGTAAACGTGTTATTATAGCAGGTTTAGATATGGACTACAGAGGAGTACCCTTTGAGCCGGTTCCTCAACTCTTAGCAATAGCCGAGTATATTACAAAAACCCACGCGGTTTGTGTGGTTTGCGGACAATCCGCAACCATGACACAAAGAAAAACTCATTCACAGGAATTAGTATTAGTTGGGGCTTCCGATAGTTATGAAGCCAGATGTAGAGAGTGCCACTATATCCCCGAATGAGTTATTAAATTTGTTTTACAAATTTTGTAATTAGCTCTTTCGCTCTGTTTTCAAACGGCTCGGTGATGGGCTTCCCTGAATTTGGCGAAATATTAATTCCTGAGCTATCCCCCTGCTCAGCGTACATTCGCATTCCTTCAGAATTTAACCAGTAATAAATTCCCCACTTTTCAAAACTCCATTGTTCGTCATATTGATTGCATTCATAATCTATATAATAGAGCTTATGCCCATTGTGAACAAAGTTTGGAGGGAAGTAGTCGATATTCAAAGAGGATTTCTTTAGAACATTAGAAAGTTGAAATAAGCTATTAAACGTAAAATCAGTTACATCGTTTTGCACCACCAACTCAAGTCCTGTTTTACCCTGTATATACTCTTTAACCAACACTTCTTTTTCTTCGTCGGTAGCTATCAGCTTAGGTAAAGTGATTCCCAGATAATTCAGGGCCGAATAGGCATTTATTTCAGATTGGAGTTTGTGACTAAAACTATAGTAGGGACAAGGCTCGTGGTGAATTTGCTTCACAACAAATCGTCTATTTTTATGTGTTGCAATAAATGAATAGCCCGATTTGCCTTTTCCTAAAAATTTTTCAGGTAAATAGGGAATTCCGGCAACTATTATTTCTTTCCCGATTTCTACCATTTAAATTCTTCTTCTAAAGCCCTCGCCCATAACTTCGTAAACATCATTTATTATCACAAAAGCATTGGGGTCAATTTCCTTAATTTTCTCCATAAGCGTTGGCACCTCTTTAATGGTAATGATGGTATAGAGAATTTCTCTATCCTTATTCATATAAAGACCTCTTGCCTTAAGGGCAGTTGCGCCTCTGCTCAAATCGTGCATAATAACTTCAGCAATTTTATCTGTTTTATCAGCTTCAGATATAACATAAACAGCACGAGCATAATCAAATCCATCAATAATGATATCAACCAATTTGCTCGAAACAAATAACAGGAATAATGCAAAAAGTGTAAGTGAAAGTGCAGTGTGTCCGCTACCAGCGGCAAGCCCTTTCCAATCGATTATAAATCCTGCAAAAGCGATAACAAAAAAATCTGTAACAATTATTGAAGTTCCGGGTTTTATTCCAAACTTCTTTTTCATAATTGCTGCAACAATATCACTACCTGCGGTGGTACCATGGAACTTAAATATAATTCCAAGCCCCATACCTAAAAAGGCAGCTCCTAAAAAAATAAAAAAGAAAAAATCATTTTTTAACAATTCTTGAATTGTTTGTGAATCCTGAAGTCGCAAAAAAGGATATTTCAATCCGGGGAATTCGCCTCTAAAAAAATCTATAAAAAATGAGTTTAGAGTAAATGCGTAAAAAGTACGTACACCAAATGTTTTACCAAGTTCTTTTAATCCCCAAAAATAAAGGGGGATATTCAAAACCCAAATCATAATACCCACAGGGAGAGTTCCTGCGGAAAGATAGTACAGCGCCATCGAGAGCCCTGATACACCACCGGGAACAACTTGTGCATCAACTAAAAAGACTCCAATACCTAATCCCATTATAGCCGCGCCAACAGTAAGGAAAAAATAATCAACAATCGGAAGTCGTTTTGAAATTTCGCCCATTTCCTCAATCCTTTTCTTTAAAAATAAACAGGATACCGCCCGGTATCCTGTTTAAGTTAACTTATCTCACTAAAAGCATTTGCTTAGCAGCCCCAGTAGTTACCCATACCATCCATGAGGCGTTGTAACTTTTCTTCCGGAGTGAGCTTGTTGTATGCTTCTTTCTCAGCCATAAATTTCTCTTCTGCAATACGTTCCTGCTCATCTAATATGGACTGCTCGATTGCTAATTTTTCCTGATAAGTTTTCTTGCGAACACCTTCGAGGAAGTTTTCGGCAACCGATGGGAATAACTCTAACAATAATTCTTCTTTTTCGTTACTTGCGAGAGTTACATTTCCGTATTGCTTAAGCACAACATTTGGTTGCTTCTGATAGTTTGAATTATCATACGCAGTTTCTACACGAGTACCGCAAAGTTTCTCGCGGAAATCAGGGTCAATCTCATAAGGAGTTTTACCATAATTACCTTTTACCAAATTTACAAAGTTATTACTCTTTGTTGAGTACCATGGCTTCGCATTATTCTCATCGATAATACAGTTTACAGCTTGCTGTCCTACAATCTGAGAAGTAGGGGTAACAAGAGGAACTAAACCTGCATCTAAACGCACCTGAGGAACGGCCTTTAATACCCGTTTGAACAAGTGATCGAGTTTTACTGCTTTTAACTGAGCAAGCATGTTTGTGTACATACCGCCGGGAATTTCAGCAGCTTTAACATCTTCATCAGGAGCAGGGAAATTGAAGTAAGCTTCAATAGCCAAACAGTGGGTTTGAACTCTATCGTAATCTTCTTTTTTCGCTGCATCAATTGCACCATCAAAGTGAGCTTCTATTTCAGCAGGGAGGGTGTAATTTGTGATGTCAAACTCTTTAGGAATAATTTTCAACTGATCGAAAGCATCAAGTTCTTGGCGAATTTGAATTAACTCTCTATGGATTTTTGCCACAACAGGTAAATTAACACCCGTATCCAAGCCGAGTTTTTGTGCAAAGATTTGAATTATTTCGAACGGTGGATTAGAAGGTCCGCCTGCAAATGGGAATATCGCAGTATCAACAATATCAACACCACTTACCATTGCAACCAACGGCGAAGAAATGCCATAACCCGGTGTACAGTGTGTGTGAAAATCGAGCGGAATATCTTTTATCTTACTTTTTATACCCTTGACTATCGGACCGGCCATGTGCGGAGGAATGAGCCCTGCCATATCCTTAATGGAAATCATGCTTGCGCCAAGATCTCTCATTTGCACTGCTTTTTCGATAAAATAATTTACATCGAAGATTTTAGGCGGGAATTTCTTGCCCTGGAAAAACCCGAGAAACTTCTCTTTTGTGGTGAATACAGGATCTACGGTAAAACATACCGCACAATCTGCTATACCACCATATTGTTTTACAAATTTTATGGTAGAAACCATATTGTCAACATCGTTTAATGCGTCAAAAATACGCATTACCGAAAGTCCGGACTCAATGGAATTTTTACAAAATCCTTCAATAACTGAATCAGGATAGGGATTGTATCCAAATAAGTTTCTTCCGCGTGAAAGAGCGGTTAATAGTGACGCATCACCAATTTTTGCTTTTATTTTCTCAAGACGATCCCAAGGATTTTCATTCAAATATCTCATTACTGAATCTGGTACTGCTCCACCCCAAACTTCAGTAGCGTAAAAATTTGCTTCCTTGTAAAGATCGAGTACTCTATCAACTTGGCTTTGCGACATACGCGTTGCAAACTGCGATTGCTGTCCATCGCGTAAGGTCGTATCTCGTATCAGTAGCTTTTTGTTCATTATGAACTTTCCTTGTCATTTTAAGGTATGGTTCCCTTTTAAAGCATATTTTATGCCAATGTGAGAGAGGAAACTAACTTGTTTCAGACCTTAAAAATGGTTGTTTTACTCCCTTTTTTACGCATTTTAAATTTGAATTTGGTCTAATTGAGAAATTTTTCTCATTTGTGAAAATCATTTTATTTCTCTTTTGCCAATATTGATAATACTTATCAAAATCTTTTTTTTAAGTTCATTATTTGTTCGAAGCACTTAATATTAAATTTTATGACATTATTCATCAAAATGATTGTTCAAGTCATTCTGTCTTTTTATATTTACACTGTTATATAATAATCGTAAGGTCAATATGCCACCCAAAACAACTTTTACAAAAGAGGTAGTTCTCGAGGCTTCACTCCAGGTACTGAAACACGAAGGAATTCAAGGAGTTAGCGCGCGAACAATAGCCAAACAGTTACAGTCTTCTACGGCACCCGTTTACAGTTGTTTTGCAAACATTGATGAACTTAAAACCGCTTTGCTCGACCAAGCTTTTTCTACGATGCTCACTTATTTGACGGTAAATTATACCACGCGTGCATTTTTGAACTTGGGAATTGGATTTGTACTTTTTGCCGGGAACGAAAAAGAATTGTTCCGAAGTCTTTTCCTTTCAGGTGGGAATGCAAAAAGTTATCATGACCGTTACATCGAGCTTGTAAAAGCAGAAATGCGAGTGGATCTTCGATTTACTATAATTTCTGATGATGAGAAATTTGCTCTGCTCGAACGGATGTGGGTTTCTACCTTTGGTTTGGCTTCAATGGTCTGTAACGAAGTTTTACCGGCTAAAAGCCAAGATGATGTAATGAGAATGCTTACTGACTTAGGGAATCCGCTTGCCAACGAGGTTCTTCAAAAGAGACGAAATGAGCTAAATAAACGAGTTTAAGAACTGTGTTCCTCTACGAGAGTAAATATTCTTTAAGCTCAGAAAAGGTTTGCTTATGCTCGGATTTGTTTACAGTCAAAAGTCTTTTTGATGATTGGTGTCCCCATGAAATAGTTACTGCCGAGCAACCCAAGGCATGAGCAACTTCAACATCATGCTCGGTATCGCCTATCATAACAGCTTTTTCAGTTACAATATTTTCCGACTCTATTAACCGCAATCCACGCTCAAGTTTACTGTGTGCATAAATATTATCTAATCCCGCTATTCCGTCAAAATAGTGGTGTACGTTTTTTTGTTTCATTAGCGAAATTAGACTGTCCTCAGAATACGCCGATATTACATACTGCTTTATCCCGTGTTCTTTTAATGCTTTCACTAATAAAAGCGCATCCTCAAAAACCTCGCAACGTTCGCGGTTTTGGTTGTATCTATCAATAAAAACTTTACCCACCACCGAAAATTCAGGTTCATCTGCAGGTAACCCGATACTGCGATAATACTCTTGAACAGGGAACTTAAATACATCTTGATACGATTCCGTATTTAGTAGAGGCAGCGAGTGTTCTTCTAACAACGTGTTAATTATTGATACAGAGTACCGCAAATCATCCAACAATGTTCCGTTCCAATCCCAAAAAACTGTATCAAATCTTTTTGCCATAGTTTAGGGTAAAGGCTTCTTTCTCGCAGCGGTAAATAGTTTGTACCATTGTTCCCGGGTTAAATCAATGGCAGCACCTTTGGCGGCTGCAACAATTCTTTCGGGCGTGATTGACCCTACAATCGGTTGTATTTTAGAAGGATGTCGTAGAATCCACGCAACCATTATTGCTTCGGGAGTAGTACTATATTCATTCGCAATTTCTTGAACCGCATTAAATAATTCTGAATTTTCACCTTCGGGTTTAAGGGCTCCTTTTGCAATTGGCGACCATGCTTGTACCGTTACAGCATTCATTGTGCAGTATTCGAGAGTTCCTTCTGAACGCTGATTCTCAAAGTTTGGAGAAATATTTGAAGTAACCGCTTGATCTATAAGCGTGTTATGAATCAAATTAAACTCAAGTTGATTTGCCACAAGTTTAAAAGGTAAATAACTTTGTAACAATTGCATTGAAGCCGCATTATGGTTACTAACTCCAAAAAAACGAACTTTTCCACTTTGTTTCAATTCTTCAAATGCGCGTGCAACTTCTTCACCCTCCATAAGCACATCGTGCCTGTGAAGTAATAAAATTTCTAATCTATCTGTCTGCAACCGTTTCAAAGAACGTTCTACCGAAGAAATGATATGCTCATACGAAAAGTCATAACGTCCAACATATTGCCCATTTCCATCCCAAGTAGGTCTTATCCCACATTTTGTTTGAAGAACCATTGACTCCCGCATTCCGGGGTTTTCACTTAACCACTTTCCAAAAACAGTTTCAGCTTTACCACGGCAATAAATATCGGCGTGGTCAAATAATGTTATACCTTGTTCTATAGCTGTGTTTAATGCTTTATCTGCAGTTGAATATTGCTCTGATGATACCGGGTTCTCATCCCAACTACCCCCTATGCGCATACATCCGTAGCCAATAGCAGAGGTGGTTAAATCAGAATTTTTAATTGGAATTTGTTTCATCTAATTACTTGTTTCTTTGTTAATTATTTCTTGTTCAACACTTTTATTTTGTGTTTCTGGCTTATTCCCTTGGGGTAGAACTATGGTAAATCGACTACCCTCTCCAATTTTACTGGTTACCGAAATGCTTCCGTGATTGAGTTCAACAAACTCTTTGCAAAGAATAAGTCCGAGTCCGGTTCCTTTTTCCTTATTGGTGCCTTCTGTGGTGTGGTGAACGTCAATTCTGAACAACTTCGCCAAGTCATTAGGACCAATACCAATGCCGGTGTCCTCAATCTGAATGGTAACAGAGTTCTCCTGAGCACTCGCAAGAATTCTTATTACTCCTTTTTCGGGAGTGAATTTAATGGCGTTTGAAACAAGATTTCTGATAACAGTTGTAATTGTCGGCTTATCTGCATAGATATGAATCCGGTCATCATAACCCTGAACAAACTCAATTTGTTTGTTATTCGCTTGGTTTGTTAACAAGGCTAAAGTCTCTGAGACTATGTGCGAAAGAGAGAGATTTTCGGGTTCGGCTTTTACAATTCCTCTTTGAGCACGAGACCAAAGCAGTAAATTCTCAAGCAACGAGTATTCTCTTTTTGCAGAGAGGAAAATGTGAAAAATCATTTCTCTGCGTTCATCGTCAGTAAAGTCATCGTAATCGTTACTAAGGATTTCAGCGAATCCCATTAAAGCTGTAAAAGGATTTTTTAGATCATGAGATATAATCGAGAAGAATTTGTCTTTTGTAGCATTCAAATCTTTTAACTCTTGCAGGAGTTTGGCTTGTTCTTCATTAATCTGTTCAATTTGCAGATTTCTATCTTCAAGTTCTTTGTTTTTATAGCGAATTTCTCGAGTTCTATCGTCAATTATTGCTTCTAATCTCGCCTTTTCTTTAATAAGTTTTTTATTATGGAGATTAGCTGTGTATCTGATAATTGCAAAAAACACAATCATATAAATGAGTATCGCCCACCATTGCTCATACCAGTGGGGGATTACAACCAAGTTAATTTTTAGAGGTTTGCTCCAGGAGTAATTTCCTTGCTGCATAGCACGTACTTCGATAGTGTATTCACCCGCGGGCAAATCTGCTATCGAAAATCTATTCTCTTTAACAGCTTGGCTCCATGTATTTCGAACACCCGGAATACGCACTTGATAGAAAACTGAATTCCCTGGAAAAACAGGAGATATAAAAGTAAACTCTATTAATGAACCTCGCTCTACTTTGTAGTTTAGCAAAGTAGATTGCTTTACAGGCTCATCATTAGATTTAACGAAGTATAAATACGGAGTCGGGGTGGTTAAAAAATCACCATGCAGTTCTAAAACTCCCACTCCTTTTGATGTACCAAACCAAAGTCTGTTTTTGTAATCAATTCTCAACGATCTTGCTGTTATGGTTTTGCTGGGTAATCCATCAGATTGGGTGAACATCGAAACGGCCACACCGTCATAACGCCACAAGCCAACAGTTGTGCCAAGCCAAAGGGCGCCCTTTCTATCTACTACAACAGAGCGAATCGGAACCCCGTCTCTTGTACCAAGGGGAACTTCTTCAATTGTCTGAGCATTTTGTTTAAACAGCCCATGTGATGTAGCAAGCCAAATATTACCTTTTTCGTCGTACGCAAAATCATGAACTTCAAACCCGGTAATCTCTTTATGAGGTAACGGCTTGCTTATATTGGTAAAGGTATTTGTGCTTTGGTTAAAACTGTAGAGATAGGTTGTGTTACCCCTACCAGCGGCAAGAATAGTTCCATCATTTTTTTGGCGCACAACATTAATTTTAGATTCAACTCCTTGATTTTGGTCATAAACCTGTTGCACTCCGGTTTCGGTAATTCGCATCAAACCAAGACGGTCTTCTTGAGTTATCCAAATATTCTCATTTTTATCTACACTCATGTAAAGAATTGCAAATCCTCTGCCCGAAAGATCATACAAAGTTTCATTACCGTTTGCATTTCTAAATGCCACTATCCCCTTACTGTTGGAGAACCACAACCCGTTTTTGGTTGCCCGCACTTGCAAAATGTGATTAGAGGTGCGGTTTACAAGATGGTTATAGGTAAACGCACCGTTTGAATCGGTTAATACAACAATCTTTTCGCCATCGGTAACATAAAATTTCCCTTTATACTCATCAATACCATGTATATAAGATTTGAGATAATTGGGAAAAGGCTGATTAAAAAAATTTTCTCTCAGTAACGAAACGCCGTTATCCGTACTCACCCAAATATTCTTGTAAGTATCTACAAATAATGCATTAATTTTTTGTGTGGGGAAATCTGAAACTACAACACTGCTATTTGTTGCAATATCTAATAGATACATCCCGTTTACCCAGCTACCTACCGCAATTTTATTTCCAAAAAATGCCAGTGAGGAAACCTCTCTTACTTCGGATATGCGGTCGAAGGATTGAATAGCATCGTCAACAATTCTCATTGCAAATACCCCCTCAGAGGCACCAATATAAATTGTGTTGTCGGAGCCAATAATAACTGAGGCCACTTGGGATATACTTTGCGAAAGTGAAATCTCGGTAAATCTCTCTCCCGCTTGATCGTAAACAAAGAGACCACCTGAGTAAGAAAGTGCAAAAAGTCTACCCTGTTGGTTCTCAAATAACTGAAAAGAACGAAGGAAATTATAGGAAATGTCTTTCTCAGGAAACGCATAGCGCGTCAGTTTACCATTTTCGTATCTTACAACTCCGGTGGGTTCGGATATCCAAATTACTCCTTGTGTTGTTTCATAAGCTGAGCGTGGATACCAAACGGTTGTGTCAGTTTTAGACGAGGCACCCTGTATTAATGGGGTATAAATAGTTGTGTCGGGGGTAAATGAAACACGAAGAATTCCCAAATCGGTAACTGCAATAAGGTCATTATTCTGCCTTTTAAGCAAAAACTTTACGAGTTGTGAAGGGAGTCCTGCTCTAAACGAGGTATATTCTAAACCATCGAACCGCAAAAGCCCATCATCCGAGGCGATCCAAAGAAAGCCTTCAGAGTCTGTTACAAACGCCTTTGTTAAATCAGTGGTTAAACCGTATTGTTCGTCATAATGTTGAACTAAAAATCGTTGAGGAAAAAGTAATGCTGAAAAAGCGAGGGTAAAAGTAACTATGAAAGGAAAAAGTCTCTTCATAGGATTCAGTCACCTTTCAATGATTAAAACCAAATTTTTCTGCTCTACCGCTTGTATATTGTTCAATTGCGGGAGCAACTCTCTCGAAACCCTCCTCAAATAAACTTGAAGAAATTAGCATGTCTGCTGTCGCACGGTTTGAAGCTGTTGGAATATTCCAAACTACGGTCAAACGTAAGAGTGCTTTTACATCGGGATCGTGTGGATGAGCATCCAAACCATCCCAAAAGAAAATTACAATATCTATCTGATCATTTACTATCATGGCTCCAATTTCCTGGTCACCACCTATAGGACCGCTGTGCAGCGATTTAACGGGCAATTGTGTTGATTCTTGAATCAGCTTACCTGTTGTACCAGTGGATATTAAATGATGCTGCGAAAGTGTTCCCCTGTTAAATTTTACCCATTCCACCATATCCTTTTTTTTGTTGTCATGTGCAACAAGAGCTATGGTATATGGTTTCCGTGTAATCATAATTTATCCTTACTGAAGGTAAATGCGTTGTTTTATATACGAGTGCTAAACTTACATAAAGTTTAGCTAATAACAATAAATTAATTAACCAATTATACTGTCAAATTGTACTACTTTACCAACAACATTTTTTTATGAAATACTCCGGACTCAGATGCGGAAATATAATTAAGTTCAACTATATAAACGCCCGATACTTGCTGGTGCGCGTTGTAGTCGATACTGTACTCTCCAGCTTGGAGCGTTCCCGAGTGCAGCTGTTTTACTAACTCACCTGTAATGCTGTAAACCCTTAACGAAACATCTGATTGTTCAGATATTCTAAAACTAATACGAGTGGTGGGATTAAAAGGATTAGGATAGTTTTGTTCAAGAACCACTGTATGCGGCACATCTTTATTCGATTCAACAGAATTTGGCAAACTCATTTTTTTTCTGAGTAATGCTGTAAAATACTCGGGAGTTACGGGAATAATATCTTTTGCAACTTGCGGTTGAAGTGCCTTCATTACTGTTATCAGGTTCTGGACTCCACCCGGGGTTATATCCGAAGAGCCTGGATCAGTTCTTCCTGCAAAATTTGATTCTTGTCTTAACCGTTGGTATCCGGCTAAATAAAATGAGGGCATACTCTTGTTCGAGTAATAATTTAAAATTCGATTTGCCGTAACCGAAAGATTCGAAATATCACCGTAAAACGTGCCATCGTTCACATGGTTATAAATAAGTCCGCCGTAATTGGTGTAAGCTGTTTGTGTTGTGAGCAGAGGGTCAAAAACAAAACTTAGTGGCACAGAGGCATCCGCGAGGAACTTACCATACTTCGAAAAAATAAAGCTGTTATTTATCAATTTACCCCTATAATACGAACTACCTTGCCCGTTATAGTGCTTATAACCGTACCAAGTACTAATGCCATACTTTTGCATCATTGAAGTAGTTTGCGAAACAGCATCGTTGTAAACGTCTGTTTGCCACAAATCGGGGTAAGCATAACCTAAAGGAGCAGTAACAGCAACAAAACCATCGTTAGGTGTTGCAGTATCGTAGATATAGTGTGCTATAAAAGGCATGAGTTCAAATAGATGATAGTTCCATCCCCATCCAATGGGTGCCAAGCCTCTTTTGTCTGAAAGCCAAGCTCCTGATTGCAATGCAACTGCCCAGTTAGATGCATCGCCTTCAGTACCAATGATAAGCATATAATGTGCATCCCTAACAACAACTGTATCGGGGTTAATGGTTGATAGTGATTTAAATGGTTTATTTTCAACAGGGAAAGAGGAATGCCACGAAAAGTTTGCTTGAATGCTTTCGTGAAAACTTGCACCAAAATATGCAAACCACTGTATCAAGGGCTCGGGTCGCATCCAACCATAAATATGATATATGGTATTAGGGTTTTGCTTATGCAGGTAATCCATTGTTTTTTCAATAATTTCAGCTTTGCCACTACTCAGTGAGTTAAAATTCAAATCCTCAGTTCCTGCAAGATTAAGGTGAAACATTCTCCGCTGAACTGCAAAATCCGTTATCTCACGCAGGAAAAAACAGGAGGGGTTACTCCTTGGCAACAAAACTTGCACGCCCCAATTGAGTAGAGCGAGATACTTCTGCTCAGTACTGAGTGTATCGGCATTCCAATGGTGTTTGGGGTTGTTTAATCGTGCAGGCACCATTACGGGCAGATCGTTATTGTAATTATCAATTACTAAAACACTATCTTGAAACGAAAAGCCAAGCGTTTGTGCGAGAGACGCAGTAAGGGGAATTCTGTCTGTTAAACCCCCGAGCATTGTTGCAAATTCACCTTGCCATAAAAAGCTTTGTCCTGAAAAATTCCCATACGTGGCCGAGCTATTATATTCTATTGCTCCTTTAATATAAGGGCGGAATTTTTCAATCACATAGGCAATGGAAGTAGTACTATCAAAAACAACACTTCCCTTGGTTCTATAAATATCTCTCCAAGCTTCATCAGTTTGATTGTAGCTCCAGGCTTCAAATACATTTAAGAGATACAATCTGGCGGTATCTCTGTTTACTATACCCGCTACCGTTAATGCGATGAGTTTTTCTTCCCTCGATTTTCCCGTTCCATTATAAAGAACGGCTTCGTAGGGAAACAAAGTGCCGATATACAACAGCACTAAAACAATTAACTGTTTCATACTACCCTCTACAACTCCTCACAATTCCGCGAGTGTTGTTATCTAACTTTTATAAGAAAATAAAAAACACCAACTCGTCCGGGATTAATTTTAAACACGTACGAAGGATTTTCGATTGCTCGTTTAGGGGCTTTTGGTAAAACTTCAGTATCTCGCTCATTTACCAAAACACCTGCTGCTGAAAGTCCGGAGAGAATCTCTTTATGAAATGCTGCTATAAAAGCATTGAGTCCGTTTGTAAATAATGTCTCAAGATAGCCCACTAACCTAAAAGCTTCTAATGGGTTTCCTTCAAAACAAAATTGCGTGAATAACTCGATGTAATAAGGAGCAATTAGGGTTTTATTAACTTGAATACCAATAAGGTTATCACTATTAGGTAATGCTTTCCCTGCGCCTATTTCTGCTTTACCGCCGGCAATTTTTGAGCTAATAAAAGCATGTAAGCCGTTAGAGAGTTTCTTTTCTAAAATAAATTCAATGTTTTGTAGCAGATTGATTTCACCAAAAACGACACTGTTTATTGACGAGGCAAGTTGTTTCCATTGCAGCGATTTAGCAACCACACCATTAAACAAACCTTTGTTGTATGTTTCGTCTCCCGGTGAGCTCTTTATAAGATAAATTTCTGTTTTTTTATTCGTGTCAATATCACGAATTTTTTTGGCCGTAAACTCTTCGTTTACCGATGGCAATCCTTCGCCAATTAAAACTACCGATGCACCATTGTCAACGTAGGATTTTAAACACTCAGGACCACTTGCGGCGTGATAAACAGTAAAATAATCTCCGTAGAGTTCTCTAAATAAATCAATGAGCTGCATATCACCATCGGCAATCAGCAATTTCATTTTGCTTAAATCTACACCTTGAGCAGGAGCAATTGCTTGTCCTACTTTGCCAATAACCGGTTTTATTTTTTCAAAGATTTGTCTTATTCTTTCGCTGCTACCTTCGTAATCGAGCGGTTTCAATAAATAGTCAACAATACCAAGCTGTAGCATGCGTGCCACAACGCTTTTATCACTAATAGCGCTCATTACTATTATAGGAATATTTTTAAGTTCAGCGTTTTTCTTTACAATTTCTAAAAATTCCACACCATCCATAACAGGCATAGTTACATCAAGAAAAACAACATCAGGTCGTTCAGATTCAAGAACGTTAAGGCCATCCACACCATTAACAGCAACAACAACATCCATCCCAAACTTTTTTGAGAGAATGCGTTTTACAAACACCCTAATGATTTCATCATCATCAACAATTAAAACTTTTTTCATCTTTTTTGATAGTCACCATATAATACATTGAATCTTCTTTGACTTTCCAATTTTCCCATTTTGGAAATTTTTATCTTAATACCGATAATTTAAACCATTTTACGTTAAACTACCATTTAAATCGATAAATTAGTTTGCATATAAGTGTGTATTTAGCAATATTCACACTCCGAATATTACTAAAGTATGTATTATGAAAAAACTCCCTTGGTTAAAGATTGTGCCTATCGCTGTTTTGATGGCCTTAATTGGTTTCACTCTTTATAGTGTTACTTTTTTATTTGCAGATGATGGCACTGTTGATGCCAAAGAGATTTTAGCGAAAGTGGAGTCCGGGGAGGACGTATATTACAATAACATTAAGATTACCGGTGTGTTGGATTTTACTAAGCTTGCCGAGAATTCCAAACTATCCTATAACGAATCAGAATCAAAAATTCGCATAGAAGTTCCCTCCTCAATTACTATTATCAACTCAACCATCGAAAACGGCATTATAGCATCCGGCACTCGTAATGGTAAATCGGTAGTAATTTCATTTAAGAAGAATTTTACCCTTTCACGCTCACTTGTTAAAGGGGTAGTTACTTTTACAGGTAGCACAATCCATGGTTCAGTTTATTGCAACTCAATGGTTTTTACCTCCAACGTTTCTTTCGAAGGTGCTTCATTTCTATCGAATGATATACTTTTTTCGGAGTCAGCATTCAAAGGCGAAGCAAATTTCCAAGGTGCAACTTTTTCAGGCACACCTACATTTTTAAAAACTTCATTTGAACAACTTGCTGCTTTTCAAAACGCCACATTTTTAAGCGATGCACAATTTGGTGCCACTACTTTTTACAACTATGCTGATTTTTCCCTTCTCAAAGTATCCGGTGCTTTTTTAGCCGGCACATCATCATTTTTAGGTAAAGCGGTTTTTACTACCGCGCGATTTAAAGACAGAGCAGATTTTTACTCAGTAGAATTCCAGAACACCGCTGATTTCAGCCGTTCAATTTTTACGGGTGCGCTTCGTTTTGAAAACGCCAAATTTGATAGCACACTTACATTAGACGAAACAACCTTTTATAGCGGAAAACCGAATATGACCAATATTGAGGCCCCCTATAAAAATTTATTTTCAACCGCCGGCAGTACTACAATTACTGTTACGGCATTCACCCTCAATTAAATAAAGGACTTGCTTATGAATGCCAAACTCAAAGTATTCACACTAAGCACATTGTTATTTGTAGGAAGTTTCTCTTTCAATGGCTGCGATAAAGCAACTCAGCAATTGATACAGGACCTTACTACGCAATTCGCTCTTGGCTGGCTGGGAGATAATCTTGGTCAAATTGAATCAGATGTTGATTTAACCAATAACGGCACATTGCCCGCAAAGGTTGATCTAACAGCAAAATTTCCTCCTATCGGCGACCAGGGTCAATATGGCACTTGCGTTGCTTGGGCTGTGGGTTACAACCTTAAAACTGCTCTCGAGGGTATTGATCAAAGATTAACTACTACTCAACTTGCAGATGCTAATAATCAATTCAGTGCAAAAGATTTGTTCTGGAGCATTCCCACAACTGATAAAGGTCCCGATTGTAACGGTACCGGTTTTGAATCAGCTTTGGATATTATGATTACCCGTGGTATCGCAAAAAAGAGCGTTGTGCCATACACCAACCTTGGCAATTGTGCTACACAACCGGAAGCTACATGGACACAAAACGCAAATCAATATAAAATCGACAATTATCGAAAAATTGATTTTTCTTCTTTAAAAACTCTGAAAGAGTATCTCGCTGAAGGTCGCCCAATTGCAATTGGTGCTCGGCTCGGAAATAACTTTATGGCTTGGAATAGCTCCGACATACTAACAACCGATACCGATACTTATCAAGGACAACATGCTTACCATGCAATGGTTGTTGTTGGTTATGATGATACCAAAGGCCCTCGTGGTGCTTTCCGTGTTGTAAACTCTTGGAGCACCGGATGGGGCGACAAAGGTTATATCTGGGTTGATTATCAGTTCTTTATCTCAAAATTCTGCTTTGCAGCTTTTGTAGTTAAAAACAAATCAAATGGTTCCGTTGATCCTAAAGATACTACAGTTGTAACTAACGGAAAAGTGGATTTGCTTTCGTATCAACTTCAAGACATTGACGACGAAGCCTCCTCTGACCCACGTGATCGGAAATTCGTTTACAATGTTTATAACGTTGGCGAACGAACAGTGAAAGCAAGCGAGCGTTGGAATATTGTTTACTTATACTATAATGCTTACGATGCAAAAGATTACGGAATTATTTTATACGACTATTACACCAACGAATATGGTAGCTATGGTGAAAATGGCACATTAGGAACCAATGGCGATGGCGTGTTTAACTGGTTTAATTACGTTGATTTGCCACAGGGGAAAAGCGTTGCTGAAGCTGTAAGCGGAAATCCTGATTCCTATTTTGTATGGAACTACAAAATGCCATCCACTCTAAATGGTTACTATTATTTAGTTCTTATAGCTGATGGTTATAGTGTTGTAGATGAGTTCGACGAAAGTAACAACTATTATTACATTACTGATGACCAAGGTGAACCACTACTTATCAGTAACGGTATCATTAGTTCAAAGCCAAAAATTATGGATGATTTACTTTCAAATAAAACTGTTAAAAAGCCGGTGAAAGGCGATAAGTCTCCTTCGCCAACTGCTAAAAACAGCAGAAACGTAAATGCTTATTCACCCGAAGAAATTTCACAAATGATTAAAGTTCATAAAGAACGCGGTCAGTTAGTGCAAACACTTCGTAAATCAACATCTGCTACAAAGCGATTAGTGACATTCTAAAATATCTAACTTTAGAAAAAAGAGGCGAGTTTTTACTCGCCTTTTTTTTAATCTATAAATTGAGAGCACATCTTTTCTGATAATTCCCACAAACGTTTTTGATCCAACCCGTTCTCAGCATGATCTGCCTTTGCAGTAAGCTTTTTATCTGAGAAGTAACCACCGTTGAGATTTTCAATTCCAGGTTCAGTAGCTAAATACACTGATGTAGCGGCTCCTTGGGCAAGCGAGGCTCCTTGCATTTTAAATCCTTTTTGAAGTAACTTGGTTGTTATTACCCCTGGGTGTAATGAGTAGAAAGTAGTATTCGAGTTTTTGTTTCTTTCAACTAATTCGTTAACGAACAAAATATTTGCCAACTTTGATTGAGCATACGCTCTGTAGCCATCAAATTGCTGAGTTAGATTAACATCATCAAAAAATATTTTGCCTCGATTATGGGCAATCGAACTCACTACAATTATTCGCGAGTTTTCAACTTTTTTAATACTTGGTAAAAGATAATGAGTTAATAAAAATGGTGCAAGATGATTAACTGCAAATGTGCGTTCAAAGCCATCTACTGTTAATAGCAATTCTTCTTCATATACGCCAGCATTGTGCAACAGCACGTCAATGCTCTTGCCCAACTGTAAAATCGCCGAAGCCATTTGTTTAACTTCTGTAAGCGAGGAGAGATCTGCTGCAATAATCTCGCATGAATTTGGCTTTATTGCCTCGAGTTCGGATTGAACTGTTTTTAACTTTTCTTTGCTTCTTCCATGGGCGATTACAAAATTCCCTCTACGCACAAGTTCATGAGCGGTTTCTCTGCCTATTCCATCGGTAGCGCCTGTTACAAGAATTGTCTTTTCCATTAACTGTTCCTATTCATCTTAAATAATTTCTAAGTGCCGATTTTAATTTATGAAATCGGCACTACAAAACTAAAACTCTATTTCGAGACCTAAAACAGGTAACAGCGAGAATTGATAAACGTTATCAACCGTTCCATCGCTGTTGTAAGAATAAGCGGCTATGTTTTGTCGGTTATATATATTCTGCATTTCAAAGAACAGTATCATATTCCACTTATCGAAGTTAAATCTGCTGTATATTGCAACATCTAATCTGTGGTAGTCTGGGTAACGTGATCCATTAACTGCATCAGCATCTTTCCAGCTTCCTGCCGCCCAACGAACTTCACCTTCATAAGGTTGTTCGTTTGTTGTCCATACCTGTGATGTATATGGTCTGCCGCTTGCAAAACGCCATTTAAAACTCATTTCCATATCGTTTGAAAAAGGCAATAAATAAGAAAGATACTTTAAGTAAAACGGTGTCTGGTCAAGCATATCGCGAAATCCAACAAAACGTTGACCTAACACTGCTGTTACTACCCATGGATAATCGTAATCAGATGATATTTTTTCACCTTCATGCCCGATGCGAACATCTTCAAATTTGGTAGAACTATGGGATAGTGAAATTGTGCCATAGAGATCGTCAACTAATTTTTGTTGGAGTAAAAAATCAAAGCCGTATGATTGAGTTTTGCCAACGTTAAGCTTCTTTTCACTTCTAAAAGTCCTGTCGTAGAAATTGATATATGTTTCCTCTATTGGAATATCTGAATAAGATTTATAGTATCCTTCTACCGAAACACGGAGACCCGGACCGAGTATATGATCAAGCCCCAAAACAAAATGACGTGCATGGGTGTTTTTTAGATTTTTGTTGATATTGAGGTTATATCTATCACCGTAAGTAGGGTAGTTTTGTGTTTGATAGTACTCGCCATACGAAAAGTTCAAGTGTGTAAGCATGGGAATCAAACTATAGGAAAATGAAGCACGAGGAGAAATATTTCCTTGGTCACTATACGAAAAGTAATCATAGCGAAGCCCCACATTTAATTCCAATCGCTCATCAAACAGACTAATTTTGTTGTTTATGTACTGATATGTTTTGTATTGTGAAAAAAACTCAACATCTGTTTTATTTACTGTGGCAGGTTGCTGAACTTCTATCCAAGATGTACCCGTCCAATAACGAACTGAGTCACCATTAATGTAAGAGGTGTTGGTATAGTCTCCTGTTCCAACAAAGGCACCTGCACTAAACTCATAATTTTTTTCTGCGTTCCAAACTAATTCAGCACGAAGTCCACCAAGTTGATTCAAACTATTTTGTGTAAAAACAGGGCGTTCTTTGATTTTAAAATAGGAGGCATCACCTTTGGAATCGAACGTTCTTCGCGAAAATTGTTCTTTTACATCCAAGTCTGATTTATAGCTGTTAT
>CALKUG010000470.1 GCA_937996765.1 uncultured Ignavibacteria bacterium | reverse complement strand
CAAGTGGTTAAAGATCTTATTCTCACTTTTGCTAACGAAGGGAAGATTCTTATTCTTTCCACTCATCAGATGGAACTTGCAGAGAAACTCTCTTCTTCAATATTCCTGATAAACAAAGGCAAAGAAATTGTGAGCGGAGAGCTTTCGGAAGTTAAAAGAAAATATGGTCCTAACTCAGTAAAACTCGAATACACCGGTGATGGTGCTTTTCTCACTACCCACCCTGATGTAGTAAGAGCGGATAACTACCAAAATTATTCCGAGGTTCAGTTAAAAAGCGAAGCAAACCCCACGTTGTTCCTTCGTTCGATTGTTGATAAACTTGAGGTTCGTCACTTTTCAGTTGTTGAGCCAACACTGCATAATATTTTTATTGATTTGGTTAAAAGTTCAGGAGACACCGTAAATGAATAAGATATTTACCATCGCCAAATGGGAATTACTTGAAAAAATGAAATCCAAAGCGTTTATTATTTCGCTTATTCTTACTCCGGTATTAATGATTGGTTTCAGTATTCTCCCACAACTCTTTATTGATAATGAATCCGAAGAAACGAAAACAATTGGTGTTCTTGATTTTACAGGCGAATATGAACAAGGTATGATCAATAAACTCGATACACTTAAGATAGAAAGTGGACTTAAACGTTTCAATATGTTGCCACTGAGAAATTCTTCTCTATCTCAACAGGCAAACAAAGACTCAGCAAATCAATATGTTGTGAATAAAAAAATGGTTGGCTATTTACTTATTGAGCAAGGGAAAAAGGACTTGACGTTCGAGTTTCGTTCAGAGTCAGTAGGTTCTTTCAAAGAATTAGGAATGTTTGAACGCGAGTTTAACTCAATTAGGAGACACAAGCTTATTAGCGACTACAATCTTTCAGATACTGTAGCAGCTAAACTCGGAACGGACATTGATGTTACTCCCGTTAAAGTTGATAAAAAAGGAACCACCGAAGAAATTGATTTTTCATCGCAGTTCAACTCATCTATGATATTTGTAATGCTTCAATTTTCGTTGATCCTTATGACCGGTGGCATGCTTATTAGAAGTCTGGTTGAGGAAAAATCCAACCGCTTAATCGAAATAATTGTATCCTCATGCACGGCAAACGAGTTGCTTTTTGGCAAAATTATTGGACTCTCTTTATTGGTTCTCGCTCAACTGGCTGTTTGGGGACTTATTGGCTTCTCCCTCGCAGGGCATCTTGCATTTATGATGATGTCTTTTAGCAGTTTAGCGTTGATGATGGTCTTTTTTCTGCTTGGCTTTTTTATGTACACGGCAATATTCGTCGGAATTGGTTCAATGGTGAACACCGAGCAAGAAGCTCAGCAGATAACAGGATATCTTTCAATGCTTCTTATTCTGCCAATTATTTTTCTCGTGCCATTGGTTCAAGATCCAAATCAATCCTTGGCAAAAATACTTTCGTACATACCCTTAACTGCACCTGCAATTATGATAACACGCATTAATCTCACGGATGTGCCGGTTATCGAGATATTGCTAAGTATGACAAGCATTATTGCGTTTACAGTTGCTATAGTTTTTCTTTCGGCCCGCATCTTCCGCATAGGAATTCTTTCCTATGGCAAAGTGCCATCGCTCAAAGAATTAGCCACATGGGTAAAGCAGAGTAATTAGGTCGGAGGACAGAGGACAGTGGTCAGTGGTCAGAGGGCAAAGAGACTATAGAGACGTGGGGATATTGTGTTTAATAATTGGTTTTAAAGTGACATTTAATTGGACTAATTAAAAAAGGTTTAAAATGGAAAAGGAAGATGCTCTAAAAAACGGCGAATATACTGCTCATGATTATAAAGAGCTCAATACTTGGCAAGCTGCTATGGACTTGGTAACTAAGATTTATGGCTTAACCAAATGTTTTCCTAAAGATGAGGTTTTTGGTCTTACGTCACAAATCAGAAGATCAGCTGTTTCAATTCCTTCCAACATTGCTGAAGGGAAAGGACGTTATTCTAATCCAGATATTATTCATTTTTTAGTGGTAGCCCGCGGCTCCTTGAACGAATTAGAGACTCAGCTCATTTTAAGCGAGCGAATTGGCTATCTTAATAGCAAAGATTTAGACGAGACCATTTCGGATCTCGAAAATTGCAAAAGACTACTTTCAGGATTAATACGTTATCATAAAAACCTAAAATAGTTTTTTAGGTAGTGTAACACCGATTTCCAGATAGCTCCCTCTGTCCTCTGACCTTTGGCCTACATAGCGTTGCATTGGTGGTATAGCATCTCATTGGCATGAAACAGTTCCCCATTTTTCTCTCAATCCAAATTACCATTGTTCCATCTTGGATTTTAACACAAGCTCCAGACTACTCCCCCTGTCCCCTGTCCCCTGTCCCCTGACCAATGTCCTATACAGAGTTGCCGCGGAGGAATTCCACTACATCCATTTTGCGTTTGCCTTCGGCTTGTAGTTCAAGAACTTCGAGCGAGCCGGAGGCGCATCCAATGATGATTTGCGATTTGCTTTGATGAATTTCTCCGATGCTTAAAGCGTGGTTGGAAACTTTTGCAGAGTGAATTTTATAGACTTTCCCATTATGCGAAAAGTAGGCACAGGGTGTTGGTGAGAGTCCGCGAATCAGATTATTGATTTCATTAGCTGATTTATTCCAATCTATCAGACCCAACTCCTTGGTTATTTTTGGTGCCGGTGTAGCAAATTCATCGGTTTGAGGGGTTACGGTTATTGAGCTATCAAATAACTGCGTTAAGGTATGTATTACTAATTCCGAACCTCGTGCAGCAAGCTTTTCGTAAAGAGAACCAAGGTTTTGTTCGGGCGGTATTGCAACACTTTCCTGAAGAT
>CALKUG010000469.1 GCA_937996765.1 uncultured Ignavibacteria bacterium | reverse complement strand
AATGCTTGAGACGGCCCCATTTGGGTATGGGTTACATAGGTTAATACTCGATGAGGATGGAAATCCTAGCGATTACGAGTTCTTAGAAATCAATGGTACGTTTGAGAGACTCACCGGTCTTGCTAAAGATGCTTTAATTGGTAATACGTACAAGCAAATTTTTCCGGATTACAAATCAGATTCATTTGATTGGATTGCATATTACGGAAACGTTACACTCAAGCGTGAAAGGCGTGAACTTGAGCAATATTCAAAGCTCTTAGGCCGTTGGTATAGAATACAAATATACTCCCCCCAACCACTACACTTTGTGACAGTATTTTTTGATTTTACTGTTGACCATTACTTCAGCGAAGCTTCACGTGAGCTCAGCACATTTACTCTCGATACAGTAAACTTTGACGCTATTGCTGAATCAATGAAAAAGATTTCAGTTGCGAAATACTCGATCATGCTTTCTACAAAAGTGCTAGAAGATTCAACTCTTTCTGCATCTATATTGGGACTTGACAGAGAGCTCGATGCACGCTGTCGTGTTCGATCGATTGAAGCTCAAGGATATGATAAGTTTAGTATCAATTTTTTGGAACAATTACATAAACAAAATTCTGATGGCAAATTCTCATATAAATTTGAGTCGCAGCTATTTCCAATAGAGCAACTCAGTTTTATTAGTGAGGATAAACACCTTCTGTTAAATAATGTTCCTATTTTTTCGGGGGGAGTTAAAGTTGGTGCATTTCTTTTGATGTACGAAAAACCTGAAGATGTAGAATACCTATGCTCCACTTATGTTAAAACATACTCAGAGATGATAGGGCTCTTTATACAACAGGGCGAAAGGGAGAAATTAGTTACACAACAAAAAACAGAATTAGAATCTTTTTTCTCTGTGAATTTAGATTTATTGTGTATTGCTGATTTGAACGGTAAGTTTGTAAAGCTTAATGTTGAATGGGAAAACGTTTTAGGTTACAATCTCGAAGAACTTCAAGGAGCTTCTTACTCAGATTTTGTACACCCCGATGACTTGGCTGCTACTAAGGAAGCAACAAGTACACTTATGAACGGGGAACAAGTAATAAATTTTGTTAATCGCTATAGAAGTAAAGATGGAAGTTACAAATTTCTTGAGTGGCGTTCTGTTCCTCATGGAAGTTTGAACTATGCTGCCGCACGAGATATAACAAAACGCATTGAGCACGAGACTACTTTAAGCAACTATATAAAATACGCACCATACGGAATCTTTATAGCTAATGCTGTTGGTGCGTACACCTATGTTAATAAAGAGGCGTGTAGATTAATTGCTCTTAGCGAAGAACAACTACTCTCTATGAGTATCTCGGATATAGTTTATCAAGAAGATTTGGTTATAGCCATGCCAACATTTTCGGAATTGCGAGAGAAAGGGCAGGCAGAAAATATTTTTCGAGTAGTATCGGGATTCGGAGAAATTCGAAAATGGAAGATTAACGCAGTAAAAATATCAGAAGATAGATTTATGGCATTTGTTGTGGATATTACTGAGTCCGAAGAAGCTAAACGGGAGCTTATCGAAAGTAAAGAGGCATTTGCAAACTATATAGACAATGCACCGTATGGAATTTTTGTTGCCAATGCGCGGGGCAAATACCTCTTTGTTAACCAAGGAGCTCAAAAACTCACAGGTTATTCAGAACAAGAACTACTTGCCTTAAGTATTCCTGATTTTATTTATCCCGATGATTTCCCTATAGGCTTGCAAGCTTTTCGGGAAGGGCAAGAGAAAGGGGAATCGGTTGCGGTTGTGCGATTTAAGAAAAAAGACGGCAGCATCCGGTGGGTAAAATCTAAAACCGTTAAACTTTCCGATGATAGGTATATCGCCTTTAAATCTGATATAACCGAGCAGTATGTTGCTGAAGCAGAGTTACTTGAAACCACTTC
Source organism: uncultured Ignavibacteria bacterium (assembly GCA_937996765.1). GTDB lineage: Bacteria > Bacteroidota > Ignavibacteria > Ignavibacteriales > Ignavibacteriaceae > CALKUG01. The sequence continues at coordinate 478 of CALKUG010000469.1, read as the reverse complement.
GCGAATGAAAAAACTTGCTGAAATGGTACCCGGAGTAATATATCAATTCCAAGCCTTCCCCGATGGTAGAAGCTGTTTCCCCGTTGCATCAGAACATATTGCAGAAATCTATGAAGTTACTCCTGATGAGGTGAAAGAGGATGCGAGCAAGGTATATTCTCGAATTCATCCCGATGATTATGATTCGGTTGTAGAAAAAATTGGGTATTCCGCGAAACACCTTACGCTTTGGCAGGATGAATACCGTGTAATTTTACCCGACCGAGGTGAACGCTGGCTGCATGGAACGGCTAAACCTGAAAAGCAACAAGACGAAAGCATTATTTGGTACGGTTATATTATGGATATTACCGACCGTAAAAAGCTGGAACGAGAGCTGATTTTAGCAAAAGAGACGGCTATTTCCGCAAGCAAGGCAAAATCTGTGTTCCTTGCTAATATGAGTCATGAAATCCGTACCCCTCTTAATGGGGTAATT
>CALKUG010000468.1 GCA_937996765.1 uncultured Ignavibacteria bacterium | reverse complement strand
ACAACTTTACTGTGAGTTATATTGGTTATACAACAATAACAAAGCAAATGAGGGTTGATGATGATTGCCTGAACTGTTTAAATGTTGCTCTAATTCCCGCCTCTGTTTCCACACAAGAAGTGGTTATTTCGGCTGATTCAGTAAAACTCTCCGATAGAATTTTTGCTGCACCCATTTCAAAAATCGAAATGAGCTCGAAAACGGTAAACTCAGTTCCGCGAGTCATCGAAGCAGATTTACTCCGCGCCCTACAAACAATGCCGGGTATTGTAGCCCTTTCCGATTTTTCTTCGGCTTTGTATGTAAGAGGTGGAACACCTGACCAAAACCTTTATTTGGTTGACGGTACAGATGTTTACAACCCCGAACACGCTTTTGGCATATTTTCAACTTTTAATACTGATGCTATAAAAAAAGCAGATGTTTCGAAAGGTGGATTTAGCTCAGAATTTGGTGGACGCCTTTCTTCGGTACTTAATGTAACCAATCTCGATGGTAACCGAAATCATTTCGAAGGTGTTGCAAACATATCCTTACTCTCAGCTTCAACCACCTTACAGATGCCTTTAGGAAGTATTGGTTCAATTAGCGGCTCGATCCGTAGAACTTATCTTGACCAAACTTATGCTAAGTGGGTAAAAGAAATTCCTGATTATTATTTTTATGATGGAAACGTTAAGGCTTTTCTTGATTTAGGCAAAAGTGATAAACTCACTATAAGTTTTTTTAGAGGTTACGATGATCTTAATTTCTCAGCAGACAAAGATAGACCACAATCCTTTAAGTTTCTTTACGATTGGGGCAATTCAACAGGCAGTGTGAATTGGAGGCATATTCTCAGTCCTCAACTTTTCCTAAATACATGGATTACGTTAAGTGACTTCTCTTCGAATTTTTCTTTCGACCAAGCACATTTGGAAGAAAAGAACGCTTTAAGAGACTATACCGCTAAAACATCGCTTGAGTATTATGCTACCAACGAGTTTTCGATAAAAACCGGGCTAGAATATAAATTACTGAATTCAGATTTCGACTTCAAAAACAACACAAACATTATCAAAATTGAGCGTTGGAGAAGATTAGGCTCAGGATACTTAACTACTAATTGGAAACCAAATCCACTTTGGGATATCGAGTTAGGAGTAAGGGCATCACTATTTGATTCTGAAACTGACTACGCTTCCGTTGAGCCAAGATTTTCAGCAAAGTACAGACTCGATGAATTAAGTTCGCTCAAATTGGCCGGAGGTACTTACAGCCAATATGTGCATCGCGTGCCACGTCTATTCTTCTCGAGTATTTGGGCTACAAGCGACCAAAATATTAAGGCCTCGCGAGCAGCACATTTAATTCTTGGTTATCAAAGAGCCCTTTTTGGTAACAGCATAGAACTTCAAGTTGAAGGATACTATAAAAAATACTTCGATATTTATCAATACAACCAAAAAGTTGGTACTGTTATAAAACCCTCCTACTACGAAAATGGTTTGCCCGTATATACCGAGACTAACGGAATATTTACACGCGGAGATGGTGACTCATACGGCGTGGAAGTGTTCCTGCGCAAAGAAGTTGGTCCATTTAACGGATGGCTTGGTTATACATACGCAATTACAAATCATACCTTCGATGGAATCAATCAAGGTGAATCATATAATCCCCGCCATAATAGATCTCATGTTGTAAATGCAACAGGAAATATTGACCTCGGATACTTGTTTTCAGGTGATATAAGCGAAACAAAGCCCGGTAATTCACGTTGGTTGTTTGGATTTAACTTTATTTACACATCAGGTCAACCTATTACAGCCCCAGGTTCAGCGTACAATCATAGTTTGATGCCCGATTGGAAAACTCAAACCGGGTTGGGTGGAAACTCTGATCCCAAATTTCTCCTTTACCCTGGGGATATTAATGGTTACAATCTTCCGGATTATATGCGTTTTGATTTTAATATCAATTATGAAATTTATTATGAAGGTTGGACTCTCACACCTTACCTACAGGTTATCAATGCCGGTAGCAGAAAAAATGTTTGGTTTGTGAGATACTCCTACGATCAGAATTATAACCCGCAAAACGGCCAAACAACTATTGTTCAGAAACCTGAAAAACAAAACATGTTGCCGCTTCTACCAAGCATCGGTGTAACCATAAAATTTTAAGGAAATAAAAATGAAAAATTTTAGAATAAAAAAATTCATGTTAGTAGCCATGCTAATGCCATTACTTTTCTTAACTTCATCGTGCGGAGATCCCGCAATAGAAGCATTTAATCAATACGAACCAAAGATTGTGGTTAATGCGTATCTGTTTGTTGGAACAACCGTTTCTGACATAAGAATATTGAGAAACTATCCGGTTGGTACAACCATTGAATCATCAAAGCAATACCTTACCCCGGCGGAAGGAACGGTTGTAACTATTAATGGTACTGTATTGGATTATAACCCAACAACGAAATCCTATTTTTCCAATAGTATAACAGTGCAACCTAAAACTACCTATTCTCTACAAGTGAGTTCTATTGTAGAAGGTAAAAAACTCGAGTGTTCAGCAGTTACAACAACTCCGGATTTGGGTTTTGCATTAGAGAAAAACAATTTAGGAATTATACAGTATAACGCCGAGAAACCTATAATAAGATTCAAAACTTCCGAGGGAGCTTATTCTTACTCCTTCTCATTTAGACCTGATTCTGCAAGTTTAGAGTCATTTATTTACGATAATATTTTCCAAAGTGATATCACCACTGAAGATGTGAGAAAAGACTTTAATGATTATTACCTTCAATGGGATATGGTTATTAATATTGATACACAACTCGTTGGGTTTTTCGATTACGTAACTGAGTGGTGGAATATCTGGTTTTACGGAACTTATACGATCTATGCTTATGCCGGTGATATTAATATGCGCGACTTTTTGTTGACGGCAAATGATATCCAAGAGCTCGATGGTAATTTTTTCGAACCAGCATTCTATATTAAAGGTGATGGCATTGGTGTCTTTGGTTCCGCAGTGAGAGATTCATTGACCATGAGAGTCACAAAATAGTGTTTGAATTTTAATTTAAATCCTTGTAATTTAAGAAC
>CALKUG010000467.1 GCA_937996765.1 uncultured Ignavibacteria bacterium | reverse complement strand
TTTTCAAAGCACCACTCCCTTTTAATGCCTGATTTAGGTCAGCACAATCCTAAAGATATTGCTGTTTTTCAAAAAAGATTTCCACTGGAAAGCACAAGACTTTTTGGGGCGGGGAAACCAAGTGCTGAACAATATATAAAAAGCATAGAAAGAGAATTTGAAACGCATTTTTTTCACACCATGAGGAAATATCTTATCTCCCAAAAGGGCAAAGCGACTTCATCGGGGATAAAGAGTGCGCTAAATATTCCCTTACTCGATGCCGGTGAAATATTCGATTACTTAGTTAATGGCACGAAGTAAGATTCTTCTTGATACCAATGCTTATCTCCGGTTAGCAAAATCTATCCGCCCTTTGTTGAATCAACCTTTTGGTTCGGCTCAATATTCGCTCTACATTCACAAGGAGCTTCAAAACGAATTCGATAGAAGTAGTCGGTTGCGCAGCAAATTTGCTTGGGTGAATACCTCTGAGTTTTCAATTGAAAGAAAAAACACAATAACTTTAAGCAAAAATGAAATAATGGGGATAGATAGAGCTTATGATTTTATTTGGAACTTTCAAAGGGATGAGAATTACTCTCTCTCAAGAGTTGATGTGTTATGTCTTTCAACTGCCTATACTTTGAATATCCCAATTGTTACCGATGACAAGGCAATGAGTGAAGTTGCAGAAGAATATGAAATTTTGGTGTTCTCCACATTAAAGCTTCTAAAACTTATGCTTGATGAGGGGCACATTTCTATGGAAAAAGTAAAAGAAATAGTTGAATATTGGAAGTATATGAACGACCTCCCAATTAATTTTCTAAATGATTATGAGATACTGTTCCAATAACAGACTTCCAGTATTTTTTAATAATCTGGTTATCATAATCGCTAAATTTTGCCAAATTTGGTTATTACGATAGCTAAATTAAGAATAATTGCTCAAAAACCAAACAAATCTCTAAATATAAGAAGCCAGCTCTTTATTGTACCCTATCCTGTTTTTTATAATATTTCATCATAAAAGTCGCTCCTACTCACCTATAAGGTTCGGGTGGTATATAACTCGGTTCAAAATTGAAATAGGGCGTTTTTTCCCACCCGTGTGCTTTATTGCTAAAAACTGAAGCAATTACGTTTCCGAACATCACCGACATATTTACGCCCTGCCCATTATACCCCAAGCCATAATAAACATTGCTGTTTCTCCCTGTAATTCCAACCGTGGGAACTTCATCCGAATTCATGCACAACACTCCATCCCAAACCTTTTCGAATGTTATGCCTTCTAACGAAGGGAAAACTCTCAATAATTCTTTCATGGTGAGAGCATAGACTTTATTCAAATCCCCTTTGTATTCAAGATTTCCCCGAAAATAGTAGTCGGCACTACCACCGCCTATAACTATTCTATTGTCGTCTCTGAGTACAAAATGAAATAGATAATTTTTAGAATCAAAAAACGGCAACCTGCTCTCCCATCCAATAGATTCAAGTTGTTTCTCGGTTAATGGTGTAGTAATAGCCGTCTGAACATGAACGGGAAGAGTGGTTGATCCAAAATATCCCAATTTGGATATGTAGCCGTTTGTGGCAAGAACGATGTTTTTAGTATTTACTTTATGTGATCTTAATCCAACTTCAAGTTCGATGATGGCTCCTTCGTTTATCTCACGCACCTCGCTGTTCTCGTATATCTCAACACCAATTGACTCACATAATTGAGTTAATGCACTGATGAATTTCATTGCGTGGATGCTTCCGCCATTGGGGTCATAAACTGCACCCGCATAAACATCGGTTCCCAATTGTTCTTCTGTTTTTTGAGAATCCCAAAACTCTAAGGGCATCCCTGCATCATTCACTTCTTGAACATATTCTTTGTAATAGCTTAAATTTTCCTCG
>CALKUG010000466.1 GCA_937996765.1 uncultured Ignavibacteria bacterium | reverse complement strand
GGATGGGGTCGTTTTTGTAATGGAATTCGGCCGATTGGTTAAGGTCAATATAAAATCCATTGGAGAGAATTCCATCATATCCTTGTTGTGCCGATTTGTAGAGTGCCTCTTTACCGCGCCATGAATGTATAACAATGTTTTTAGGCATCGAAGGGTGCAAAATCTCATCCCAGCCAATCATGCGTTTATTAAGGTTGGTGAGAATCTCGAGAATACGATTATTGAAATACCCTTGCAGGGCATGATTATCAGGAAGATTATTCTTCTTCATAAATTTCTGAATGTCAGAATTTTCATTCCACTGTTTGCCGTTGTTCTCATCACCACCTATATGGAAATAGGGATCGGGGAAGAGGGCAGAAATCTCAGTGAAAAATTCCTTAAAGAATTTGTAGGTCTCTTCCTTTGTTGGGTCGAATGTTGGGTCGAACACTCCCCAACGTCTTTCGATGGTGTAGGGACCCGGAGCCGAAGCGTATTCAGGGTAGCCAACAAACCATGCGGTTGAGTGTCCCGGTACATCAAACTCAGGCACAACTCTAATACCACGGTCATCAGCGTATTTTACAATGGCTTTAATTTCATCTTGTGTATAGTACAAACCATCGGAACCAAGCTCGTGCAATTTGGGGAATTTTTTAGATTCAACCCTGAAACCTTGGTCTTCGCTTAAATGCCAATGGAACACGTTGAGTTTCATTGCCGCCATGCCATCGAGATTACGACGAACAACTTCGAGGGGCATGTAATGGCGTGCAACATCGAGCATAAGTCCGCGCCAAGTAAATCGCGGTTTATCTTGTATTTCCACGCCTTCAAAATAGTAACCCGAAGTATCGGAGTTAAGAAGTTGCAGAAGGGTTTCGAGCCCGCGCAGCGCACCAATATCGGTTTTTGCATCGAGAACTATTGAACCCGAAGTAACTTTAAGGGAATAGGATTCGTCAATATTGGGGGCAATAGCAGGTGACTCGCTATTAGTAACCGTTAGAGAACCCGATGCGGGATTTTTTACGGGGGTGAGAAAATCTTGTTCAAAAAATAAACCGGTTCTACCGGAAAGGCGACGCAAAAAGCGTGAAGCACCGGAATAAAGTCGGCTTTGAGATTGAGTTTTAACTGAAACAGTAAACCCTTTGTTTACCACAAAACGTTGACCATTTTGCGTTACCGATTCCGGCACGGGCATCAACGGTAGCGGTGATGGGGCTTGTGTTTGGGCTATAATTGAAGTAGAACCCACACACAATAAAAGGGTCAAAATTTTCCTGAAAGATGTCATACACATTCCTTTACAAGAGTTGGTGTTAATATTTTTTATATTTACCATCAAATGTATTCAAATTTTGTAAGTTTAACATAATCCAAAGAGCAAACAATGAAGAACTTAGGGCTTATAATTGCGGTTTTTGCACTTAGTGTAGTTGCCGGTTTTTTCTTTTTTAATTCGTTTAACAACCAACCTTCTGAAAACAAGGAAATGACTGAAAAATTGAAACAGTTTATAACATCGTATGAGCAAAAAGTTGCTCCTTTATTTCGTGATGCGGGTATTGCTTATTTTAATGCAACAATAAGCGGAAAAGAAGAAGACTATAACCGCTCGGCTGAGTTAACAATTGCTCTCAGTAAAGTCTATACCAATAAAGCAGATTACAAAATCCTCGCAGATATTCGTGATTCAAAAGGTGTTACCGACCCACTGTTGGCTCGCCAATTAGAAAAACTTTATCTCCTCTATAAGAGCAATCAAATGGATGAGAAAAAACAGGAAGAAATTATCAATCTTTCTACGGCCATTGAAAATCGTTTTTCAACCTATCGTACAACACTTAACGGTAAACAAGTGAGTGATAATGATATCGAAACCATATTGAGTGAATCAACAAGTTCTATTGAAGTAGAAAACGCTTGGAGGGCCTCGAAGGAATTAGGGCCTGTGGTAGCGGCAGATGTTATCAAGCTGGTAAAAATGCGTAATGAAGCTGCTCGCGAAATGGGCTTCCCAAACTATCACACCATGAGTCTGCAAATTTCAGAGCAAGACCCCAAGGAAATAGATGCACTTATGGATGAACTTGATAAACTTACAGCCCCTGAATTTAAGAAACTTAAAGCTGAGATAGACGGATTCCTCGCTAACCGTTTTGGAATTCCCACCGAACAACTTATGCCTTGGCATTATCAGAACAGGTTTTTCCAAGAAGCCCCAAAAATTTACAATGTTGACTTAGACACGTATTACAAAGATGTAAACATCGAAGAAGTTACCACAAAGTATTATGCAGGACTCGGTTTACCCATTGATAAAATGATTGCTGCAAGCGATTTATACGAAAAGCCCGGCAAATATCAACATGCGTATTGCACACATATTGATAGAAGCGGTGATGTTCGTGTTGTGTGTAATATAAAGCCCAACTCCAAATGGATGGGAACCATGCTTCATGAATTTGGGCATGGTGTTTATGATGGCTATCTCGATTTTAATCTTCCATACACTCTGCGTGAACCCGCACACACATTTACCACTGAGGCCATTGCAATGCTTTTTGGAAGAATGTATAGTTCGCCTTTGTGGATGAATGAAAATATTGGTCTTAGTAAAGAGAGTGCCGATTCAATTAAAACCACAACGGCAAAAATTCTCAAGTTAGAGCAATTAATTTTTAGCCGTTGGGTGCAAGTGGTGTATCGGTTTGAAAAAGCAATGTATGCTAATCCCGACCAAGATCTGAACACTCTTTGGTGGCAGTTAGTTGAAAAATATCAATTGGTTAAAAAGCCCGAAGGACGCGATATGCCGGATTGGGTTACTAAGATCCACATTGCTCTTTACCCTGCTTATTATCACAATTATCAACTTGGCGAATTACTTGCTTCGCAGTTGCAACACTACATTACCACAAAAGTTATGAAACTGCCTGCAGGTACCGATGTGAGCTTTACCAACAATCCCGAAGTTGGTAAATATCTCCGTACCAATGTTTTTGCACCGGGCACATTGTATCATTGGAATGATATGATTGAACGTGCAACAGGCGAGAAGTTAACCGCAGCATATTTTGCACAGCAGTTTGTGAATTAACGCTCATGGCAAAACCTAATAAAATTGCCGTTAAAGATGGTTCAATTGCATTAACGTTTGGTGATGGAGAGGTTCTCTCCATCACTTTAAAATATATGCGTGATGAGTGTCCTTGTGCTAATTGCAAGGGAGAAACCATACTGTTTAGAACTTACCGTCCTGCTCAACTTCCCGTTTATACTCCCGAGATGTATAAAGTAAAAGCACTTGAGGTTGTTGGCGATTATGCACTCAAAGTTGTGTGGAAAGATGGTCATGATACCGGACTTTACTCTTGGGATTACCTACAACAGCTCAACGCAGGTCAGAGTAACAATGATCACCATAATTACGATTCCCTTGTATAGAGCCAATAGACAATGATTACACAAGCTGAGATAAAAGATTTTGCTCTTCTAAAACAAAAAAAATATCGCGAACAAACAGGGATGTTTTTAGGTGAGGGATATAAGATTGTTGAAGAAGCTGTAATAAGTAATTACCCAACTCAAGCAGTACTCTACACTGAAAAAGGTGGAGAGCTGTATAAATCTTTGATTGCAAAATTGAAGAAAGCCGACGTACCAACGGAGGTAGTGAGCCACAAAGTACTCGAGAAAATTGCCGATACACAAACTCCACAAGAAATATTGGGAGTGTATAAGCGGGTTAAAAAAAATGTGGATGAGCTCCTTGCCCAAAACTCGGGTGCGGTTATTGGGTTTGATATGATTACCGACCCGGGGAATGCCGGAACCATTTTAAGGACGGCAGACTGGTTTAATTATTCTTCCTTGATTTCACTTGCCGGGTCTGTAGATTTGTTCTCGCCTAAGGTGGTACGTTCAAGCATGGGCTCGTTGTTTAGATTGTCAGTTGTTGAAGGCATTACAGTAAAGGAAATTGTAAGAATTGCAGCGCAAAAAAACTTTACTCTTGTTTGTTCGGTATTGGGTGGTGAAGATTACAGAAAAGTAAAATTACCTAAAAATTCTCTCCTGTTTTTCTCGAACGAAAGCAGAGGGGTGAGTCCTGAACTGCTTACACCGCAAACGTTACAAATCGCCATACCCGGCAAGGGGAGAGCTGAATCGCTCAATGTATCTTCAGCTGCCGCTATATTACTTGCCGGATTTG
>CALKUG010000465.1 GCA_937996765.1 uncultured Ignavibacteria bacterium | reverse complement strand
AACGGTAGGAATAAACGCCTTTTGAGCTGAGATTGTCATCTGAGTAAGCATAATTCTTATACACATTTGAATTCCCCGCACCCGGCATAAAGCCAATAGAATCCCACGCACCTGCATTAACTTTACGCTCAACTTGAAAACCATAGTTGTTAATTTCTGTTGCTGTTTGCCATTGAAGTTTGACATTAGTGTTCTCAACTTCAGCCGTAAAAGAGGTCAACTCAACCGGAAGAGGAACTGCAACGCTTAACGAGAAATTGTCAACAGCTAGACCGTGGTCACTATCAACATCGTTAATATCCGAAAATCTTACCCAAAATGTTGAACCGATAGGGACGGTGAGATTATAAATGGTTGCTGATGTTAAAACTGAATTTATATTCCCGTCAATGGCTCCTGTTGTAGTGAGTACAGGGGAGGTAAAATTTAAAGATGTAACTTCTGTCCACCCTGTAGCATCTGTTAGCGCAGTTGCATTAATCTTATACTCAAACTTCATTGTATTAGCTGCAGTGCTACCGGCTCTCCATTGCTCTCCAACGTACTGTATGTCAAAGTCTGTTAAAGTTTCTCCTGCGTTATTCGTAAAGCTGACACCTGTATAAATTGTACCGCTTGTTCCTGATGCTACCGAACCCAATGCTCTATCAGCTGATCCTGAAACACCAAAGTTATACAGCCCACCCGTGTTTGCACTTCCTGTGCCAACTAAGAAAGTTGTTCGACTGCTATACCAACCCGGTATAGTACTATTATCAGTCCATGTACCAGCAGTGGTTGAAAATAAATTAAAGTCTTGATAATAAACGTAATCTTTGTTATTTATAATGGTGGAGTTAGTCCCTGACCCTGTTTCATCATCTTGAATTGTTAAGGTGAAGTTCGAACTTGAACCAATCACTGCGCCGGCTGCTCCGCTTACATTCTGCAGAGCAAATACTAAGCTTCTGTTTCCGTTGGTGAGTGTGTCGTTTGTAACAGTGAGGGCAACATACTGTAACGATGAGCTGCCTGCAGGGAACACCACCGTTTGAGTGGTATAATTACCAATGTTGGAGGCAGCACCTGTTGTTAAGGCAACCTGAACGCTACAAGCTTGGGATGCACTTGGGTTGGCAATTGAAACGGGAATCGAAAATGTACCTGCACCCTCAGAGATGTTACCAACTGTTGAATTGAAATTCACGGTGGGGATTGAGGAAACAGTTCCCACTGTTCCCGATGCTTGTACTAAAGATGTTCCCGACACCCAAGTCTTGTAATTTCTTGAGCTGCCTGAACCGTTGTAAGAAAAAATAGTAAAATAATATTTTGTGTTGTTGGAAAGGGAGTTAAAGGTATAATTATCTGCTCCGCTATAACTCACATTTACTCTTGCGGTGCCATCGCCAAGATTGCTATCATCGCTATACTCTGTTCCATCAACGGGTATAAAATAGTTGTCGTGTGAATAAGCCACAATGAGATAACCTGTTGGAGTAACGGAACCAGCTACTGCATCGCTCCAATTTAGCGTTATATTGGATCCTGATACTGATGTTGCAAAAGCCGAAGGATGATTTGTTGGCTCGCTTGCCAAAGTAGGGGAGAGCAATGTGTTATCATTAAAATTTATAAAATTTGCATATTCGGGCATATCCACAAAAGGATTTCTATTCTTCTGAATGGTTTGAATATAATCGTTTCTTTCAATTTCCCATCTATCCGGCGGATCTTCTCTATGCCATTGTAACAAAAGTGATAAACTTTGGGGTGCTTCGCTTAATGAAGGTAAACGTGTGTTATTTAGCCAATTAAAATTCCAAGTTCCTGAAACCCCATCATATCGAATCACCATATAAAGCAATGCTCTTGCAGCATCTCCTTTGTGATCATTTTTGGGCTCATACACAAACTCGCCATTTGTATTAGTACCATATTTACCTAACTGAAACGTGCTGGTAACGTTACTTACAATTCCTAAGGGATGATTGCTTCTTACACCATTTGCGCCGTTTTGGTGGGTGGGAAATAAATGATGCTGATCCGCATACTCATTAGTGTTGGTCGAGGGATTTGAAGGCATCCAACTATGGCAAAATGTATGCTCACGGCTAAATGGAGTCCAAGCGAATGGAGGTGTATAAACGTGTAAATATCCTGAATACACGCATTTAACAACCCTTTTCCCGCCCGTGGTATCGTATGCCGCAAATTGCTCAACATTTGTTTCGTCGAATTGGTCGTAACTAATTCGTGTGTATGGAGACCGTATCCGAGATTGTAAATCAGTTATAAAACTTCCTGAACCCGGAGTTACAGTGTTGTAATAAGTACCTGGCTGTGCCAATGTTATCAATGAGAACAACACAACGAATAATGTAATGAGCTTTTGGAACATATATACCTAACGAGAATTAATTTATCAAGAGGTCTAATCTAATGCAAAAAGATTTTATTTGGTGTGAGTTTAAAACAAATCTGTCCCAAAATTTGTCAAAAACAATAAATTGGGACAGATTTAATAATGGGGTAATAGATCTATATGGCTACTTCAACCATATGTTTGCGTGAATACTCCTCGCGAGTCATAACAACATTGAAAAAGTCCTTTTGGTACAACAATCTAATGTTGTTGGTCTCACAAAATTCAAGTGTTTTTTCTTCAGGAGTAACTTTAACAACAAAACAATAGGTTTTAGTTTGTCCTTGATATAATGGTTTGAATTCCATAAAATAACTATAAAATAGCTGCGCTTGTTCAAGGGCCATCGGTTTATCGCTTATCGCAAAAATTCCAAATAGAACTATTTGGTGCTCTTGTGATTCGAGTACCAAGTCAACTACTTCTCTTCGGTTCCAAATTGCTCCATAACGTGAAATCGGATGGGGAAATATCTGTTTGATGTAATCACTTGATTTGTATAACCTCAATATTTCATGTAATATGCCAATCATTCGTGAGTTTACATACTCGTCCAGATTTTTCATGATGGAATCAATCATTCTATCGAATTGACCCATTTCGTAGTTAATATTATCAGGTTGAATAAACTGAAACCAGAAATTCTCGAAATAGTTTTTGATATAGTATCTGCCAAATTTGGATTTCCCAGCTTCAACATTATTAATAGGGAGCTCTCTGCGGATTAAGCGCTTTTTCTTTTCAAGTTCAAAGAGATACTTAGTTAGATTGGTTACGGGAATATGCACTGCACGTGCTATATCCGACATTTTATTGTGTCCTGCAGCAATAGCTTGGAGAATAGAAAGATAAATTTTATTTCCTTTTGAAAAATCATTTACAAGCAACTCTTTCAATTCGTAAGCAAGAGGGGCATAATCCATAAACACCAATTCTTGTAATATTTCTCTTATGTTTTTATTCCAAAGATTATACCTTTCGAACAAAAAGTAATATTTAGGAAGTCCGCCAAAAATAATATAGATATTGATTATTTCGGAAACATCTCTCTCTGATCCATGTAGGCGAAAAAGTGCTATAACTTCAGGAAGTTTAAAAGGGGTTACTTTAATTCGGAATGAATTTATCTCGTACAATGGTGAGTTTTGATTGTTAAAATGCCGGTCAATAAAGTCATAATTGGAAGATATAACCGTCAGATTAAGCTTTGAACCCTCAGCGAATTCAAACCAAACTTTTTTAAACTCCTCGATAGAGTCTTTATTCACCAGCTCCATATTGTGAAATTCATCAATCACCACATTCAGGCGTTGTTCCTTTGATTGTTCAAAAAGAAATTTGAAAAGGGAGTACCACGAGTTGAATTCCGGTACGTTCTGCCCGGCAAAGAAAACTTGACTAAAATTCTCTCTAATATCTTGTAACTGCAAATAGGTAGATTTAGAGCTAATGGTAACGTAAGCCCCACCACATTGCTTGAGATACTGTTTTACTAAAGTTGTTTTACCTACTTTTCTTCTTCCAAAAAGTAAAGTAAACGTTGAACCACTCTCACTATCTTCAGCAATATTCAATAATGTATTGAGGTGCTCGTCTCTAAAAAATAACTTCATTAGTTACCTGCCAATTCTATTGTAGGTTGATTTTAAAAATTCAATAATAACTTAAAACATAGTTTATAGTTTTTCAGTTCAATATTAATCTATTTGTTGCTTGTTTTCATTTTTACGTTGATTTGTTAATTCGCGATACCGCAGAGCTGCATCTTTTATAATGGTAGCCCCTTCCTGATCTTGTGTTGCGCGTTCCAGTGTTCCTGCCAATTTCATTAAGGTATTAAAGCAATGGCTTTCCATTTCGTCAATAGGCACACCAGTTGTCCACAAATCAATACCTGCCGTATTTTGTTGCAGGGTGTCGTATAAAGAAAGCATCATTATAGAGGCCTCGTTCCAGGTAGTTTCACCTTGTTCTTCTGCTTGCCAATGAATTTTATTGCACATCTGTTGTTCGTCCAGCGAAATGCGTAATATGATATCGGAAGTTCTCATACTCAGAATCCTTTTTGATTAATTTCTGCCCAAACTTGGTTGGCAAATTTATTATATTGTGCCTTGATTTATTAAATACATCCAACTTCTAATAGAACAAATACTTATGAAAATAATTCAAAAATTTTTGTTTCTGATCTCTTTATTTTCAGTTATATCTGCACAACCCACTTCCACGGTTAAACACCCAGAATGGGTAAAAGATGCTGTGATTTATGAAGTGAATTTACGACAGTATACGCCTGGTGGTACTATATCCGAATTTAAGGAACACTTACCCCGCTTAAAAGAGTTAGGTGTAGATATTCTTTGGTTTATGCCAATTCATCCAATTGGTGAAGTAAACCGAAAGGGTACTATGGGTAGTTATTATGCAGTGAAAGACTATACAGGCCTTGGTGCTGAATATGGCACCAAAGAAGAATTTAAAGGGCTTGTAAATGAAATTCACAAGCAAGGTATGTACGTTATTTTAGATTGGGTTGCAAATCATACCGCGTGGGACCACCCTTGGACTTCAAGCAATTCTGAATTTTATATTAAAAATGACCGTGGCGATTTTGTTCCGCCCGTTCCTGATTGGCATGACGTAATTAAACTCGATTACTCAAATTCCAACCTAAGGACTGAAATGATTAAAGCATTTGAGTATTGGGTAAACGATTTTAATGTTGATGGTTTTAGATGTGATGTTGCAGGTATGGTTCCACTCGATTTTTGGGTAGATGCAAGAAATCAGCTCGCGAAAAGTAAGGAGATTTTTTGGCTTGCAGAGTGGGATACCCCCGAAATGCAAAAAGATGCTTTTAATATGACTTATGGTGGTGAGAATTACAGAATCGGAACAAGAATCTTCAAAGGTGAGAATACTGCTTTTGATTTGTTTAAATCCATTGGTCGTGAACAAACCGAGTTTCATCCCGAAGCAATTATTATGCAATTTACCACTAACCACGATGAAAATACGTGGAATGGTGCAACCCACGAAACAATACGGGGTGCAGAAGAGGTGTTCACAGCCCTTACTTATCTAATTCCCGGTATGCCTTTAATTTACAGTGGGCAGGAAGCCGGATTAGATAAGAGATTGAGTTTCTTTGATAAAGATGAGATTATTTGGAAACAAGCTCCTATGGCTGATTTCTTCAAAAAACTCAATTCACTTAAAAAATCGAATAGTGCTTTGAACATTGGAGAGGTGGGAGCAAAGTTAGTTACAGAGCTTTCAGAAGACCAGTCAACTCTTTTTATTATTCGGAAACGAGGCGAAAAGCAGGTTGTGGGTATATTTAATCTAAGTGCAAAACAGAGTAATAACTCATTTAACCACAAAGAACTTCAAGGTACATACACAGATTTTACATCCGGTAACAAAGAAGTTTTTCAGAAAAAAATAAACAGTTCACTTCCTCCCTGGGGATATAAAATTCTTAGTAAATAGGTTATAGTATTTTGATTAGAGAAGACTACGAGGCAGTAATTGGACTTGAAGTTCATGCCCAGTTACAGACCAAAAGTAAAATATTTTGTTCCTGCAGTGCTGAATTTGGTGCGAACCCAAATGAAAACTCTTGTCCTGTTTGTTTAGGACACCCCGGTGTATTGCCTGTACTCAACAAAACAGTTGTTGAATACGCAGTAATGATGGGTATAGCTGTCGAATGCAAAATAAACCGCACATCTATTCTCGCTCGTAAAAATTACTTTTATCCCGATTTACCCAAAGGGTATCAGATATCGCAATATGATAAGCCAATATGCGAACATGGCATAATGAGGGTTTTAGATGCAAACAATGAAATCAAATCCATTGGAATAACCAGGATTCACATCGAAGAGGATGCCGGCAAATCAATACACGATCAAGGCACCGAAACACTGATTGATGTTAACAGATGCGGTGTTCCCCTTATCGAGATAGTAAGTGAACCCGAAATATCCACCGCACAAGAGGCCTATCAATACTTAACAGGTATTAAGCAAATAGTGCTGTATCTCGAAATCTGCGATGGTAATATGGAAGAAGGTTCACTGCGTTGTGACGCCAACGTTTCTGTACGAAAGAAGGGGGCAGATAAACTTGGCACTAAAACCGAAATTAAAAATTTGAACTCATTCCGCAACGTAGAAAAAGCTATCGAGTTCGAAATTAATCGTCAACTCGATTTAATTGAAGATGGGCACACCATCATACAGCAGACATTATTATGGAATGCCGATACAGGTGTTGCACATCCAATGCGAACAAAAGAAGAGGCACACGATTATCGCTATTTCCCCGATCCCGATTTACTTCCAATTGTAATTTCAGATGAATGGTTCGATGCTATTAAATCTCAGGTTGTTGAGTTACCAAAGCATAAACTTGAGCGGTATATTTCAGAGTACGGTTTACCGCGATATGATGCTGAAGTGCTAACACAAACCAAACAAGTAGCTGAGTACTTTGAAGCAACTTGTAAATTATGCACAGAGTTTAAACAGGTAAGTAATTGGGTGATGACCGAAGTGTTAAAGGTGGTGAATGAGCAAAAAATTCCAATCGATAAATTTGCTGTCACACCAAATTATTTGTCGGAGTTAATTCTACTTATAGCAAAAGGAACAATTAGCGGCAAAATTGCCAAAGAAGTTTTTCAAGAAATAGTTGTAACGGGTAAATCTCCTGAAGAAGTAATAAAAGAAAAAAATCTTGTTCAGATTTCGGATGAAGGCGCTATTGCCCAACTCATCTCGAGCGTTATATTCAAATTCCCTGAACAGAAACAACAGTTTATTGCCGGCGAAGAAAAAGTTTTAGGATTTTTTGTAGGCCAAGTGATGAAGGAATCAAAGGGTAAAGCTAACCCTGCACTTGTAAATAAACTACTCAAAGAGTTGTTAATAAAATAAATTTTATCGGAGAAACATTGGATTTTAGAGCTGCTGTAAAAAAGTTCGTCGGAATTAAAACACACGAAGAATTAAAGG
>CALKUG010000464.1 GCA_937996765.1 uncultured Ignavibacteria bacterium | reverse complement strand
AGTGTTCTATCGTTTTCAGCAAACTTAGTATTATCGATTGTCGGTAAGTCTAAAGCTGAGCCTGAGTTACCATATAATACTTTACCACAAACATCATAACCATCCTCAGGAAGTTCTGCATTGTGTATTTTTATTATAGGATCACCCTCTCGTACTGTTTTGATAAGATCAAGATTATAAAAATCTATTCTACCATCCGCACCTACTTTTGGGGTGTTGCTTTCCCTTACATTAACCAAGTACTCAATATTAGCATCTCTGCCATGAATTGCCGGTTTACCAAGTGCAATGATCGTATCATAGACGGGGGTACCTTTAGAAACAGATTCGTTTATCGCATGTTCAATTTTGGTGTCATCAATTACCACCTTTACACCAAGTTCAAATGCCGCCTGATGTATATCCTCAATTGAAGGAACTAGGTTATTTTTTTTTGGGGGATACACATCGAGAAAGCAGTACATATTATCCGAAGAAATCCTAAGTTCATAATACAGTTCGTGAGAAATAGGAATAATTGTTGGATTTCCATTATCAACAACAAAAAAACCATCCTGCATTGAAACGAGGTAATCGCCTTTACCATTCAGGTGCAATTGACTATCTATCGTTCTGAATTGATAATACTCTTTAAGTACGTGACCCTTTAATGCATCACCATAAGGAAAAGGGGTAACTTTCGAAAAGTCTATGCCCTCAGCTCCCATTAAACTAAGTACTGGGGTTTCGGCGACAATCGCCTTTGAATACAAGCTGTGGTTAAATACCATTCCATAAGGAATACTACCCCGTTTACTCATCTGCTTGAGCAATCGTATAGCAACCGGATCGGCTATCGGCTCTCTGGCTATGCGGTAAATATATAAAGGTAGTTGAGCAAACATTTATTATAAATCGATTAAAAGTTGTGAACAAATCGTATTTGCGTGGCAAAATACGTGATATTAATTAAAGCAAAAAATAATTTGGTTATTTGTTCATAAATTCTTTTTGACTGTTTCTTTTCATCTCCGAGGTTTTAACTATTATCACTGCAATTAAAGTTGTAAAGAAAAAGAACAGTAAAACCCATGCAAGAGATTGCAGGGTATTTATAACCGAACGAAATGCCTCAAACAAGAAGAAATTCATATCCATTATTACTTTTGGAGAATCAGGCAATCTCCCTGAATTAAGTACATTTTCTAACTGGTAAAGGGGTACACCACCCGAAACACCAACCACAACCATTGCATATTTTAAGTAGCCAATCCATGAACCACTAACTTCGTCAGCTATTATTCGATTCATAATTTTGTTCATCGAAGGCCGAAACATTCTTGCCACACCAAGTGATAGCAATAATGAAATAGAAAAAGTTAATAACAGATAAATGATAAACATATTTTTCCTTGTTCTCTTATTTGGGTAGATGAATTAAAAACGTAGTGCCTTTACCTACAGTACTCTCTACTTCTATTAAACCTTTATGCTTTTCAATAAATTCTTTACAGAGTATTAGACCCAGTCCTGTACCCGATTCGTTGTTCGTCCCTTTGGTTGAAAATGATGAGTCAACCTTAAATAGTTTTCCTATCCGCTCCTGAGAGATTCCAACTCCTGTATCGGTTACATAAATACGAACTTCGGTTTCAGACTCCATTGTTGAGATGTATATGATTCCGCCACTCGGTGTAAACTTAATCGCATTTGAAACTAAATTTCTTAACACGGTTGACATCATAAA
>CALKUG010000463.1 GCA_937996765.1 uncultured Ignavibacteria bacterium | reverse complement strand
GCACGGTCAAAATGAGCATTATCCACCAAAACCCATTCAATACCTTCATCCACCAAAGCAGGAATCATTCTATTGGCGAAAGCGTTTTCCGGAGGGAAAATACCTTTTGAGTAATTACCCGGGAAGTTATCTGCAAATATTTTTTTGTGCATCTGAATTTGGCGGCGTATATCAGAGTAAGGAATTAGACCCATAAGCGGATGATAATAGCCAAAACCTACTAAATCCATTCTTGGATTACCCAGTACGGTTTGGGCTCCGCGGATAGAATTCCACGAAGATTTCCAATTCTTAAAATTATTATTGCCATAGGTCTCAAGATTATTGAGGTTTTCCACTAATGAACCCGAAAAACTGACCTGAGTACCGAGATTGCCCAAACCTGCACTGATACCCTTTTGAACTGCATCTTTAGGCCAGTTGGTATAGGGACCGGTACGGCTATTGTGTATATCAAATACAGAATAAGGGTATCTGTTATTTAATTGAGTTTGAACTATCGACTCGTACGGCCAGTATATTGGCTGATGCATATGCCATAAAAAGGCAATGTAAATTGGCGGGTTAGCCCGTGGCTTTTCCTGTGCATTTGCGGTAATTGCGAAAAGGCACAAAATAAGCAACAGACTAAATAACTTTGACTTCATTAGTTTATTCCTATTTTACGTGATGACGCTGCAAGATAAGAAAATATTTAGACATATCAACTTTCGAAAAACCCTCGTTTGCATTGGCATTACAACAACTTTTTTTTAATATTTACGAAGTAAATTTCTGTTTATATTAGATGTATTAATGCCGACAATTTAAAGGAGTTACCCAGATGGCAAATGAACTCAATGATATCAACCTTACAGAAGAAATCTCTTTACCTGCTATTTTTGGGCAAGATGAGGAAGTTCAATATGTGATGCCGAGTAAGCAAGATGACTTTGAGGATGATATGGATGACGACTTCGATGATGATTTCGAAGACGACGATTTTAACGATGATTTTGAAGACGAAGAAGATAAAGCAGTAGATGAGGATGAAAACGAACCATTTGAAGAAATGGACGAAGACTTCCTCGATGATGACGGTGTTATAGAAGACGACCTCGAGGATGACCTTGACGATGATTTTGAGGAAGAGTAAGAGTTTCTCTCTTCCTCAAAATTTCTTTTCCAAGTTTGTTAATCGTTGTTTAGGTATTTACCCGGAACAAGATAGTTAACAACATAATCGGTTACCGCATCTTCAAGTGTGGTAACCCCGTTGCTGTAGCCCGCTACTTCAATTTTGCGAGTAGGGGCTTGAGTGTAGTATTGATATTTATTTTTTAACTGTTCAGGTAAATCGATAAATTCAATATTTACATTTTTTCCTAATGCTGTAAAAATGGCAGTAACTAGGTCTATCCAGGTTCTGGCTTTTCCTGTACCAACATTAAACAATCCGTTTGCATTTGGGGTGTTCATAAGAAACAGGGTCTGCTCAACCGCATCTTTCACATAAACAAAATCACGCATTTGTTCACCATCCTTATAATCGGGATGGAGTGATTTGAATAGTTGCACTTTGCCTGTGGATTGTATTTGTTCAAAAGCTTTAACAACAACCGAACGCATATCGCCTTTGTGATATTCATTGGGGCCAAATACATTAAAAAACTTAACGCCGGCTATTTGTTTAATTATTCCGCGTTTGTTGGCGTAGATATCAAACAAATTTTTAGAGTATCCGTACATATTTAAGGGGCGAAGTTTTGCAGCCAAGCTATCATCGTCAATAAAACCAAGTGATCCATCTCCGTATGTTGCGGCTGAAGAAGCATACACAAAGCGAGTATTGTTTTCAATGCAATAGTCGGCTAATAACTGCGTATAGCGATAATTGTTGCTCATCAAATGATCGGCATCTTTTTCGGTTGTGGCTGAGTTTGCACCCATATGCAAAATTGCATCTATAGGAAAGGAAAATCCTGAGTTGAGCAAGATGTCTAAAAATTCATCTTTATCGGAATACTCTTCGTAATCAAGACCAACTAAGTTTTTCCACTTATCATCGGTTCCTAATTGGTCCACAATCATAATATCGTTGCGACCAAGTTGATTTAATCTCCATACTAAAGCACTGCCGATAAATCCGGCGCCACCAGTAACTACTATCATAATTGTTCCGTTTTCATTTTTGAAGGGGTATTACTTCGTTAGTGCGAGCTAATACCGTATTTTACATTATCAAAAATACTAATACTTGTGCAAATTACGGACTCATAACCATGGAAAAGCTGTACCGAATAAATGAAATTATTGAATACAACAAAGGTGAAGTGTATGAATTTGCTGCCGGAGAATTTGAACAATGCACATTTGCCAATTTTATGTTTGATAAAAGGCTACTTGTAGATGGAATATTTATAGATTGTTTATTTAAGAACTGTAATCTCTCAATGGTTTCAACGGATCATATTGTTTTCCGCGATGTCCGTTTTGAGGACTGCAAATTGGCCGGGGTACACTTCGAAAATTGCAATCAATTTGGTCTCTCGTTTTCTTTTGTAAACTGCACAATGCAGAATGCTTCCTTTTACGGTGTAAAGATTCCGAATACAAATTTTAGTGGGTGTAATATCCGAGAAGCTGATTTTAGTAAAACAGATTTGGCCGGTGCAGTATTTGAGAACTGTGATCTTACTGACGCACTTTTTGAAGCTACAATCTTGAATAAAGCTGATTTAACAAGTGCATTGGGCTATAGAATTGACCCACAAAAAAACAGCATTAAAAAAACAAAATTCTCTCTTCAAGGTCTCCCTGGTTTACTCGCAAATTACGATATAGTGATAAAACCCTAAGCTATAGTTTATATTCGGTTACGAGGTTAATTCCGTATATTTACTGAATATATTTTTACATAAACTCACAAATAACTAAACTCACGAGATACAATGAATAAACCCGTAAAAAACTGGGATTTGTTAAAGGACTTACTTAGCAAGAGAATACTTGTGCTTGATGGTGCAATGGGCACCATGATACAAAGGCACAAGCTTAAGGAAGAGGATTTCCGAGGCGAGAAATTCAAGGACTTTAAACACGACTTAAAAGGTAATAACGATTTCCTTTCGTTAACCCAACCTGAGATAATTAAAGCTATACACAGACAATACCTTGAAGCCGGTGCAGATATAATCGAAACCAATACCTTTAGCGGTACTGCTATTGCTCAAGCCGATTACCACGCCGAGCACCTTGTATATGAACTCAATTATGAATCTGCTCGCCTTGCAAAAGAAGCGGTTCGTGAGTATAACGCACTCACTCCCGAGAAGCCACGGTTTGTTGCCGGTGCATTGGGACCAACCAACAGAACGGCATCGCTTTCCCCTGATGTAAACAACCCGGGATATCGTGCTATTACGTTCGAGCAATTGGTTGATGCTTACAAGGAGCAAATCAAAGGATTGGTTGATGGCGGTGCCGATCTTATTCTTATCGAAACTGTGTTTGATACCCTTAATTGCAAAGCTGCAATTTTTGCCGCAGAAGAATTTTTCTACGAGCACGAGTTTGAGCTTCCGATTGCGATATCAGGAACCATAGTTGACCAAAGCGGAAGAACTCTTTCCGGGCAAACAGCAGAAGCATTTTGGATTTCGGTATCGCATACCAAAAATCTGTTGAGCATTGGTTTGAATTGCGCTTTAGGTACCGAACAAATGAGGCCGTTTATTCGTGACATATCAAAAATGGCAACGTGCTATGTAAGCTTATACCCTAATGCGGGTTTGCCAAATGCTTTTGGTGGCTACGATGAATCGCCACAATTTATGGCTGATATGCTTAAAGAATATGCGGAAGCAGGTTTCTTTAACATCGTTGGTGGATGCTGCGGAACAACACCCGAGCATATTGGTTATATCGCTGAGAATGTTAAGAATCTAAAACCACGTGTTCCAACCCCTTCAGACGGATTCTTTCGTCTTTCGGGCTTAGAACCCTTGATAGTACGGCCTGAATCCAATTTTGTGAACGTTGGCGAAAGAACAAACGTAACGGGCTCGCGCAAATTTGCCCGGTTGGTTCTTAACGGCAATTATGATGAAGCACTCTCGGTTGCGCGCGACCAAGTAGAAGGCGGCGCACAAGTGCTTGATGTTAATATGGATGAAGGTATGTTGGATAGCGCAGTTGCTATGACCACATTCCTCAACCTTATTGCATCGGAACCTGATATAGCAAAGCTGCCGATAATGATAGATTCCTCAAAATGGAGTGTTATCGAAGCAGGTTTAAAATGTCTGCAAGGCAAAGGTATTGTAAATTCTATATCGCTTAAAGAAGGCGAAGCTGCATTCAAAGAGCACGCTCGTAAAATAATGCAATACGGTGCTGCTGTAATTGTGATGGCTTTCGATGAACAGGGTCAAGCTGATTCGTTCCAACGTAGAATTGAAATCTGCAAACGTGCCTATACAATATTAACCGAACAAGTAGGATTCCCGGCATCAGATATAATTTTTGATCCAAACATTCTAACGGTTGGTACCGGTATAGAAGAGCATAATAATTACGCTGTGGATTACATCGAAGCTACTCGTTGGATAAAAAATAATCTTCCGGGTGCTAAGGTGAGCGGCGGAGTAAGTAATATTTCGTTTTCGTTCCGCGGTAACGATACAATGCGCGAGGCGATGCACGCTGCATTTTTATACCATGCAATTAAAGCGGGTATGGATATGGGTATTGTGAACGCCGGGCAGCTTGCGGTGTATGAAGAGATTCCAAAAGATTTGTTGGAAATGGTTGAGGATGTCCTATTAAACAGACGCAAAGACGCAACTGAACGCCTGATCACATTTGCTGAAACTTTAAAGCAAACAACAAGAGAGCATGTTAAACACGATGAGTGGAGAGATGCTCCTGTTGAAGAAAGATTAAAACATGCTCTGATAAAGGGTATTGTGGATTATATTGATGAAGATACCGAAGAAGCACGTCAAAAATACGATTCACCGCTTACTGTTATCGAAGGTCCATTAATGGCAGGGATGAATTTCGTGGGAGATTTGTTTGGAGCCGGTAAAATGTTTCTGCCACAAGTTGTAAAATCAGCTCGTGTTATGAAAAAATCGGTTGCTTACCTTATCCCCTATATCGAAGCCGAGAAAGCTGCCGCATCGGATATGCGGGAATCCGGTAAAATTCTTCTTGCAACCGTTAAAGGCGATGTTCATGATATCGGAAAAAATATTGTTGGTGTAGTGCTTGGTTGCAACAACTATCGCGTTATTGACTTGGGTGTAATGGTATCTGCCGAGAAAATAATTCAAGCCGCAATAGATGAAAAGGTTGATATAGTTGGTCTAAGCGGACTTATAACCCCTTCGCTTGATGAAATGTGCTCTGTAGCCGCTGAGATGGAGCGTAGAGGACTTAAAGTGCCATTACTGATAGGTGGTGCAACTACATCAAGATTGCATACCGCAGTTAAAATTGCGCCCAATTACTCAGCACCCACTATTCATGTTTTGGATGCCTCACGCAGCGTACCGGTTGTGGTTAATCTGCTTGGCGATGAAACAAAAGACTCCTATGCAAAAAGTGTGAAGGAAGAATATAAACTACTCGCAGAGGACTACCTAAAGCGGGCTGAAGAAAAAGATTTGCTTTCACTGGTTGCCGCTCGTGAGAATAAACTTCGCCTCACATTCGACGATAATACCATCAAGAAGCCGTCTTTCTTAGGTGTTAAAAAATACGAAAACGTTTCACTGGCAATTCTCAGAGAATTTATTGATTGGACTCCGTTTTTTATGACGTGGGAAATGCGCGGAAAATATCCCGCTATACTCACCGATGAAACATACGGCGCGGAAGCAACAAAACTGTTTAATGATGCCCAAGCATTACTTGATCGGATTGTTGAATGCGGCGAGTTACAAGCCAACGGCGTTGTGGGTATCTTCCCGGCTAATGCAGTAGGTGATGATATTGCCATTTATAACGACGATTTGCGTACTGAAAAGTCCAAAGTAGTTCATACCATTAGACAGCAGAGCAAAAAATCGCAAGGGATTGCTAATATTGCCTTATC
>CALKUG010000462.1 GCA_937996765.1 uncultured Ignavibacteria bacterium | reverse complement strand
CTCATTTCTGGAGATACTATATGTCCGATGAATTAAATAAAACTCCGGAGATAAAGCTTGATAAAGATTTAAATCTTTTGAAAGATTTTCCCGTCCCGGAGTACAGCGAGTGGAAAGCGATAGTTGAGCAAGAGCTTAACGGAGCACCATTCGATAAAAAGTTAGTAACAAATACATACGAAGGCATTAGCTTACAGCCCTTGTATGTAAATAATGACAGTAAAGATTTACCCCATGTAAGTGAAATGCCCGGATTTAAACATTACGTCCGCGGTACCAAGCCGGAGGGTTTTGTTCAATCGGGTTGGGAGATTTCGCAAGAAATTCCTTATCCTTTGGCCGAAGAGTTTAACGAAGCGCTGCGCTACGATTTAACTCGCGGGCAAAACAGCATAACTTTACCAATCGATAGGGCTACAAAAAAAGGGCTTGATGCAGATTACGCTAAAGTTGGCGAAGTTGGTGATGGTGGAGTTTCGATTTCAGGATTGAACTCAATCACCAGAGCATTCAGTGGTATTGATTTAACAAAATATCCTGTTCACGTTGCTTGCGGTTATTCGGCTTTCCCACTTACCTCGCTGCTTGCAGCTTATTGCAAAAAAAATGAAACTGATACATCAAAGCTTAGCGGAAGTATAACTTCCGACCCCCTCGGATTCCTTGCTCAAGAAGGAGCGATGCCGGTTCACTTTGATGACTCGATTGATGAGATGACAGCCGTTCTCAGATGGGCAAATGCTTTTGCACCCAATATCAGAACCATTGGCGTTGATTCTACCCCTTACCACAATGCAGGTGCATCCGCAGTTCAAGAGCTCGCTTTTGCATTGGCATCTGGTGTTGAATACGCAGGCAATTTGCTTGCAAAAGGCATTCAGGTAAACGATGTTTTCAGAAGCTTCCGCTTCACTTTTGCGATTGGTTCTAATTACTTTATGGAAATTGCAAAGTTTAGAGCTGCTCGATATATGTGGAGCAAAATTGCCACTGAGTTTGGTGCTTCCGAAGAAGCTGTTAAGATGGTGATTAACGCAAAAACATCGAGATACAATAAAACAAAGTACGATCCGTATGTAAATATGCTTCGTACCACCACCGAAGCTTTTTCAGGCGCCATTGCCGGAGTTGATAGTATGCACACCGGAGCGTTTGATGAAGTGTTTGGATTGCCTTCGGAATTCTCACGCAGAATTGCACGCAATACTCAAATCATTCTTGGTGAAGAATCTCACTTAGATGCAGTAGTTGACCCCGCAGGCGGAAGTTACTACGTCGAAAAATTAACTGCTGATGTTATTGCTGCTGCTTGGAAACTCTTCCAAGAAATCGAAGCTAAAGGCGGAATGCAGAAAGCTCTCGCTGAAGGTTTCCCCCAAGCAGAAGTAAATAAGGTTGCGGTTAAACGCCTTGAGGATATCGCAAAACGTAAATCAGTTGTTGTTGGTAACAATATGTATGCTAACACAAAAGAAGAAAAAATTGCAGATAGGTTACCTGAATTCCAAGCAATTCACGATAAACGTGCTGAGTATCTTCAGAAATTTAGAGTATCCGGTGACCATGAGAAAAACGTAGCCATACTCAAACAGTTGGAAGACATTGCTAATACCAAAAATCAGCAACCAATTGTAACAGCTATGGAAGCAGCCCTCGCAGGGGCATCGCTTGGTGAGATTGCTAAGGCATTCCGTGCCTCTGCAAAAGGCAGTATGAGTATTACTCCTCTGCCATCACTTCGCTCATCTGAACAATTCGAAAAAATGCGTGACGCAGTAGAAGCTTTCGCACAAAAGAACGGCGCAAAACCAACGGTTTTCCTTGCCAATATGGGAAGTGTAAAACAACACAAAGGTCGTGCCGATTTTTCACGCGGATTTTTTGAAACCGCAGGATTCTTAATTGATTATTCTGTTGGTCTCTCATCACCCGAAGAAGCTGCAAAAGCTGCGGCTGAGTCGAGTGCTTCGATTTGCGTTCTCTGTTCCACTGATGAAACCTATCCTGAGATTGTGCCCACTTTTGTAAAAGAAGTAAAATCACTCAAGAGTGATATGGCTGTGGTACTTGCAGGATACCCAAAAGATCAGATAGAAAGTCACAAAGCAGCAGGTGTTGATGAATTTATTTTCCTCGGTGCCGATGTTTATACTCTTCTTTCAAAATTGTTGAATAAGATTGGAGCTTCAGTAGAATGAGAAAACCGGATTTTACCTCTATAAATATCAATGCCGGTGGTACCGCTTCTTCCGAAAAGGAATGGCGCGGAGCGTTTGAAAAAGCGACCGGTAAAAAAGTTGAAGATTTTGTATGGCGCACCATGGAGCAAATCGACGTTAAGCCGGTTTATTCACAAGAGGACGTGCAAGGTCTTGAACATGTTAACTATCTTTCAGGTATGGCACCGTTTTTACGCGGACCCTATGCTACCATGTATGTAGTGCGTCCTTGGACAGTAAGACAGTATGCTGGATTTTCGACTGCCGAAGAAAGTAATGCTTTTTATCGCAGAAATCTTGCCGCAGGTCAGATGGGTCTTTCGGTTGCTTTCGATTTAGCAACACACCGCGGATACGATTCCGACCATCAACGTGTTGTTGGTGATGTTGGTAAAGCCGGTGTTGCTATTGACAGCATCGAAGATATGAAAATTCTCTTCGATAAAATTCCGCTCGATAAAATGTCGGTTTCGATGACAATGAACGGAGCTGTTCTTCCGATAATGGCATTTTATATTGTTGCTGCTGAAGAGCAAGGTGTAAAATGGGAACAGCTAACTGGTACTATTCAGAATGATATTCTGAAGGAGTATATGGTTCGTAATACCTACATTTACCCACCAGAAATGTCGATGAAGATTATTGCAGATATTTTCTCGTTCTCATCGAAGAATATGCCTAAGTTCAATTCCATTTCTATTTCCGGCTATCACATGCAAGAAGCAGGTGCAACCGCAGATTTGGAAATGGCTTATACTTTGGCAGACGGACTTGAATATGTTCGCACCGGTATCAAAGCAGGATTGAGCGTAGATGCTTTTGCACCGCGACTTTCCTTCTTCTGGGCACAAGGTATGAACTACTTTATGGAAATTGCCAAAATGCGCGCAGCCCGTTTATTGTGGGCTAAACTCATTAAGCAGTTTAACCCGAAGAGTGCAAAATCAATGTCGCTGCGTACTCACTCGCAAACCTCCGGATGGAGCTTAACCGAACAAGATCCGTTTAACAACGTTATTCGTACTTGTATCGAGGCAATGGCTGCATCTCTTGGTCATACCCAATCATTGCACACCAATTCATTGGATGAAGCAATTGCATTGCCTACCGACTTCTCAGCACGCATCGCCCGTAACACTCAATTATACTTACAAGATGAAACATCAATTTGTAAAGTAATTGACCCATGGGGCGGATCGTACTATGTTGAAGCCCTTACTAACGAACTCGTTAAAAAAGGTTGGGAACATATACTTGAAGTTGAATCACTCGGTGGTATGACTAAAGCAATTGAAGCAGGTATTCCTAAACTTCGTATCGAAGAAGCAGCTGCTCGCAGACAGGCAAGAATTGACTCGGGTAAAGAAACTATCGTTGGTGTTAATAAATACCGCCTTGATAAAGAAGACCCAATCGAAATTCTTGAAGTTGATAACACCGCCGTTCGTCTTTCACAGATTAAACGCCTTCAAGAAATGAAAGCAAAAAGAAACGAAGCAGATGTACAGGCAGCACTCGAAGCTATCACAAAATGTGCTGAAGGCGGAGAAGGCAATCTTCTCGAACTTTCAGTTATTGCTGCTCGTGCTCGTGCAACACTCGGCGAAATTTCTATTGCGATTGAAAAAGTATCGGGACGCTATCAAGCAGTCACCCGTACAGTTTCAGGCGTTTACAGCACTGAATATGGTTCGGAGCAAGATAATATGGTAACAAAAGCTCGCACTATGACAGAAGACTTTGCTCAGAAGGCAGGTCGCCGTCCTCGTATTCTCATTGCAAAAATGGGACAAGATGGGCACGATCGCGGAGCAAAAGTTGTGGCGACAGCGTACGCGGATATGGGATTTGACGTGGATGTTGGTCCATTGTTCCAAACCCCCGAAGAAACTGCAAAAATGGCTGTGGAAAACGACGTTCATTGCGTTGGAATGAGCTCGCTTGCTGCTGGTCATAAAACACTGCTTCCACAGTTGATTGAAGAACTCAAGAAACTTGGTAGAGAAGATATAGTTGTAATTGCCGGCGGTGTAATACCTGCCCAAGATTACGATTACCTCTACAAAGCAGGTGCTGCGGCAATTTTTGGTCCGGGAACTAAAATACCCATTGCTGCAATTAAAATAATGGAAGAGATCAACAACCGATTTGTTGAATAAAGACGTTATTTAATTACTATTCGGCTGTCTCTTGTTACTGTTAACCGGCTATGAGAGACAGCTTTTTTATTATAGAGTGTTATGAATCAAGAAAAAGAAAACGAGCAAGAATCTTATAAACCCGATTGGGTTCCTGAAAATGCAGGAGATGCTTTTGCAATAAAGGTAGTTAAGGGAAAAGAATCCAGACATGATGGTTTACCAAGTGAAAAACCGATGAGTGAAACACGCCCAACACAAAATTTTACAAAAAAGCCGCAACCTACTGTTGATGAATTGGTTGCAGGAGTATTGAGCAACGACCGCACATTGCTGGCTCGTACTATCACCCTTATCGAGAGCAATGCTGCTGCGCATCAAGAAAAAGCCCAACAGGTGTTGCATAAGTTATTACCCCATGCAGGTAATGCACTGCGTGTCGGGATTACCGGTGTACCGGGAGCAGGCAAAAGCACATTGATTGAATCGTTAGGGATGTTTTTGATTAATCAGGGATTAAAAGTTGCTGTGCTTTCCATTGACCCCAGTAGTACTGTTACCAAGGGCTCGATACTTGGTGACAAAACCAGAATGGAATTACTTTCCCGTGAGATGAATTGTTTTATTCGTCCTTCCCCATCGGCAGGTACATTGGGTGGTGTTGCTCGTAAAAGCCGTGAGACTGTGCTCGTATGTGAAGCAGCCGGGTACGATGTCATTCTTATTGAAACTGTTGGCGTTGGGCAAAGTGAAACAACAGTTCGTTCAATGGTTGATTTCTTTTTACTTGTTCAAATAGCAGGAGCAGGCGATGAATTACAGGGAATCAAACGTGGTGTAATGGAATTGGTTGATGCTGTTGCAGTAAATAAAGCTGAAGGAGATAACATACAACGTGCAAAAATTGCACAAGCAGATTTTAACAATGCTCTCCACTATTTATTGCCTGCAACTCCGGGTTGGCATGCCAAGGCGTTTACAACATCGGCACTCAATGGTACCGGTGTTAAAGAACTTTGGCAAGTAGTGCAAAAATTTAAAGCGGTTACAATGGAATCGGGTGTGTTTCAAGAAAGACGGAAGAAACAAACTGTTGATTGGGTGTTTCGATTAATTGAAGATGAATTAAAAGATAATTTTTATAATCATCCTGCCGTAAAGAGTGCACTACCGGATATAAAAAACAAAATATATTCTGAATCCATACTGCCCATTGCCGCGGCAACAATGCTTCTGGATTTATACAGAAGTTAAACGGTTTTTAGTTTATTCAAATTCGCTTTTGCGAACTCGCATCAAAGCTCGGAATTCAGGGTGTTTGTTCACTTGTATTGATGTTGGAATAAAGGGAACAGAAACGCTAAACGATTGCTCTTTATTCTGCAATGTTACAATAGTATTAAACGTCTCATTGTTTTCAGAAATAAAACTCAGTCCAATCGGTAACCAAGTATAATTTCCCCATTCACTACCCTGTACTTGTTTAACAGTTACAGTAACTTTTTTGTTGGTATGCACCGATACCACATCAATTACAGGTACACCCGCTTGATACACCCATTCGTTAAAAAAGTCGGTTAAATTTTTCTTAGATTGCTTTTCGAAAATGGACTTTAAATCCGCTGTTGTTGCAGTTGAGTTTGCGTATTTATTTAAGTAGTCCTTAATCGCCAAAAAGAAATCTTCATCGCCCAAATAGTACCTGAGCATAGCTAATACCAA
>CALKUG010000461.1 GCA_937996765.1 uncultured Ignavibacteria bacterium | reverse complement strand
GCAGAGTGGTTCGCTAAACAACCCAATTTCTGCAGTGTTTGGCAATAAGTTACCATCTGCAGTGGGGGTGGTAATTAACACCGTATAGGGTAGCCCTGTTGATGCAACAGGCTTAAAATGGGTTTGGGCATACGAGGTAAATGCCAAAAACAATAGTGCTAATAGCAAGCCCAAAAGTATTTTTTTAAATTTCATACTATCTCCGTTACCGAATAACTGATATAATTGCGGAATAGACAATTTCTTTTTCTGATACCACGGCTATATATCTTCCTGCAGATACTTTAGTACCTGCGGTAGAACGCAAATCCCATACTATATTCGAGATTCCGTCGTTGTTATGAGCCAAGGTCGCAGTAAACACTTCTCTGCCGAGAGTGTCATAAATTCGTAGTGTTTGTTCACCCGCTTCTCTTTTCCATGAAAGATAAGCAACTTCTTTTGCAGGGTTTGGGTAAACCAATAGACTTGAGGAGGGTTTTACTCCTTGTGATTGCTCAATAGCAGTGGGCACTCCAAGTGAAAGCGTGGTCGCGGTAAATGCACCCGATCCAAAAGAACCGTTCCCTTGTTCATACTGTGCATTCCCTGATACCACGTAATTATTAGTACCTTGTTGAACCAGGGCTTTGTAGCTTATGGTGGCGCCTACGGTGAATCCGCTGAGGTTCAACGATTCATCTTTTTTCCACGTGGTAATACTGAGAGGGTACCCTGTTATTTCACCTGAAGCACCTACACACAAAGTGTCATCAAATATTCCTATTTCTTTTACTGTTACTGTTGGATCAACCGACACACTTTTTACCACAACGATGTATGGCAATCCGGTTGAGGGCACAGGGGTAAACCCCTGTGCTTTCATCAACACGGTGTGTGTCATCCAAACAAATAAGAAAGGAATAAGATACTTCACGGTTAACAACTTCACTTACTTACTTTAAGAACACTGCTTTTTTAACATCGGTGAACTCACCTGCTTGCATTCTGATGAGATAAACACCCGATGCAACCATGGTTCCCGAGGCATTACGGCCGTTCCACATCATGGTGTATTTGCCTGCTTCGTGTTCTTTATTATCCATTAATCGTATAATTTCTTCTCCCAGTGCATTATAGATTACAATGTTAACCATTGAGGTGCTTGGCACATCGTAACGTACTGTTGTAGAAGGATTAAACGGATTAGGATAGTTTTGGTACAACGAGTAAACCGTTGGTAATAAACCTGGTTTAGCACTTATCATCGCTGATGAGTATGCGGTTTTACCAAAGTATCGTTGTTGTTCGGTGTCGTAAGTAGCTTTAGCGGTGTATTCGGTTTCAAATTTCTTTGAATATATCTTGAAGGATATTTCGTTGCCAAATTTGAATCCGGGTACATTGTATTCTTCAGCACCCGCCCATGCGGTTATGGTATTGAGCTTTTTGCTGTTCCATACAGTAACACCAACACAAATACTGTTATCGAATACTGCGATTTCATCGCCATCTCTTAGTGGCTGTCCATCTGACATTGCACCTGCAATAACAATGGTGTATGCCAAACCTGTTTGTTCAACCACAAAGTGTTCGGGAGCTAGTTGTTCAGTTGGTGTTTCGGTTGGTAATTCTTTACCTAATCCGTTATTAGCAGGATAAGTAAATGCATACTGCACGGTTGAATCTGAGAATAATTGATATCCTCTTCCCGGTTTAAGAGTTCCAATAGTGTTGATGTTTAATGAAGGTATCCAAGCGTTACCTTGATCATCTTGCACTATGGCTATTTTATTTTTGATTGTTCCAAAAGCAGTCTCAATATTCATTGGAGTTGAATACAAGTAACCAATGGAGTTAAAGCGCTTAGGTGCTATGGTTAAAGGATAGTTAGTGTTTACCACTTCAAGACCTTTAATCTCAAACCGCGAGCTATCGGTTACAAAAACATGGTAACCTTCGGTAATATCAATATCACCTACTGTATTGATATTGTATTGAGGAATAAAAGCTGAACCGTTATCTTCGTATGCAATCTTTAATCCCGAAACACTTGCAAAGAAAGAACTTGCACCCGTATTTACAGGTAGGAGATACGAGGAGATGAGGTTGTATCTGTTTTTAGCGAGCGTGATATTTTGTTTATTATATATCGAACCGTTGGCTGTGAATACTGCAAAGTCGTTTGAATTCAATTTTGCAACGCCGTTAGTTAAACTAATATCTGTTTGTGCAAATCTACTTGTAGCAAACTTCCAAACCTTTACTATCAGCGAGTCACCGTCAACAAATCCAGGTTTGCTTCCTTCTTTACCAAATCCCATTACTACAAATGGTGTGGTACCTGTGTATTTGGCTGCACCAACACATGTGGTACCTGCAAAGAGTGCAATTTCATCGCCAACTTGAAGACTGTTGTTATCAACGGTAATACCGTTAATAACTGCGTAAAATCTATTGGCTGTGGTATCAACCGTTGTGAACTGAGTTGATTTTATTGTATTGGTAGATCCGTTAATTCTCAAAAGTCGTACACTGTCCAAAGTAGCCAATGAAAGATTATTAAGAATGTTAATCTGACTTGTCTCGATACTACTATTAGACTTTGCCTTTACGTTAGCTTTTAATGTACCTGAATTGGAAGGATTGAGAATCAATCCACCTGCAACGGGATAAATGCTCTTTAATGTATCAGTTTTGAGCGATAGACTCAATTGCTTGGTTCCGTTGTTCGAAAGTCCAATCTCAACAAATGAACTATCATTTAGCTTAGTAACAACTACTGCTGCTTTCAGTGTTTTTGTCATTGCAAACACACCGGGTCTATCTGTTACCGTAACTGAAAGTTTACTTTCCTTTGAAGGATACACTGCTGTAACAGAGAAATCGTAGTTTACATTATTTTCCAGACCTGCTATGGTTGCTTTTTTCTCCGAAGTAACTGTCCCTTTTGTCCATTCAGCGGCACCAGTTTTGCGATAGTAGGGCTGGAATCCCGTAAGTGAATCGGTTCCAAAAACCGTCCATGAAATATATGCGGTGGCATCAGCAGTGGAATCAATACTTACATTATATGGCATATAGCCAAAGTTGTAGAATTTCGCACCAATATCTGCAATAGTACCATCTGCATCTTTTGCCAATGGGTCGCCTGCATTGATAAGCGGTGAACCGGACTGTAATTCAAAGTCAGTGGTATTAACAAACAATGGATTTTGGAAAACGTTACCATACACGTCGCTTGGAGTACCATTGGTATTGACCGTGGAAATTTCTCCAATAATGGATGGTAAACCTGAACCTGCAAATTTTGCAGTGTTTCCGTGGAGGTTGTTATAATTAATTGTTTTAACTTCACTCTCAGCGTAAATACCTGTTTGGAAACCTTGTATGTGGTTACCAACAATGGTGGGTTTAGCTAAAGATGTGGTGTAAATTCCTTTATCACCACTTGTTGCGTAAATGGTATTCTTTTTCAAGGAACCCAAAGCGTTATCGCTATAATAAATGCCTTGGAAACCAGAATTTCCAGAACCTTCCTTCGTGATAACGTTCGACAATGCATCAACGGTAGCTCCAGTATTCACCTTTATGCCGTTAGTTACAGCAGTTATGGTATTATTAGTAATTTTAGGAGTATATCCAGTTGTTGCAACTTGCACACCATATCTTACACCCGAAATAATGTTTGAGTCAACTTCACCGGTAGGGTTATACACTCCCCAAGATACGGTACTATTATCTGATTTAGTTATGACAAACTTGTTCCTTTTTACTGAAATTGGATTTGAACAAAATGCTATATGATTAGTACTTAAATAAGGCGAGGAATAAAAATACGGTGTTAAAACAACATCGTTATCCCAAACATAATCACCTTGGAATAATATTCTTTCAGGGGAATTATTTCCACCACTATAGGAATATTGTT
>CALKUG010000460.1 GCA_937996765.1 uncultured Ignavibacteria bacterium | reverse complement strand
TCTTCTTCACTCAATCCGCGTTCTTTGTAGGAACCATACTGATGAATGCTCTGAGGCATCAAACCAACATGACCCATAACAGGGATACCTGCCGAAGTTATTTTATTAATGGTTTCAGCAACACGCACACCCCCTTCAAGCTTTATTGCACCTGCGGCTGTTTCTTTCATTATTCTTCCTGCATTGCGAAAAGCTTCATCCACGTTCAACTGATAACTCATAAACGGCATATCGGTAACCACCATAGCCCTGCTAACGCCTTTAGTTACGGCTTTAGTGTGATAAATCATTTCATCCATAGTTACCGGCAGAGTTGTTTCGTTACCCTGGAACACATTTCCCAGTGAGTCGCCTACCAATATAAAATCTATTCCGGCCTTGTCTAACAAAAGAGCCGTGATATAGTCATAAGCTGTTAGTGCAGTAATTTTTACTTTCGATTGTTTCATCAGTAAAAACGTTTTAGTAGTTATTTTCCGAAATGACCCGTGTGAGCTACTCATTGTTAATTCTTTCTTTCAATATTTTTTCGAATTCACCTAAACCCGTTGCTTTCGAAGTGAGAGCAAATGCCTTCTCAAGTGATTGTGTAATAGAATTACGTAATTTTTCTACATCCACTAATTCACCAAGTACGGTTTCAATTTCAATGGTTTTTTCATTCAACTCGTTTACTAACTCCATCTTTTGATCAGGAGTGAGATTTAATACTCCTACAATATCCCTATGTTTTTTGCCAATAAGAATTGAACCATGCTGTAAAAGAGAGTTGGAAAGTTTTCTTTGGGCACTGCCAACCAATTTTCTTCCGCTTACCTTTAATTCATTTTTTGCTGTAGAGGCAAAACAGGCAGCTGAAGAACTTTCTTGCTTATAAAAAGTTCTAAAATCAGGTTGAGTCTCTTCTTGTTCAACTTGTGCGAGTTGGGGATGGTAATTAACAAGACCTTCCTTCAATGCTCGGTTAATAGTTTCGTACAAGCTGTGCGGAGTATAACCTGCTTGAATGGTAGTAACAACCGAATACGTCAGTTCCTCGGCATGAAGTATTGCCCTGCCACCGGTTGGTCGCTTAACCCAAGTAAATCCTTGCTGCTGCAAGGCTTGGATATTAATTGATTGAACATCTTGATGAGCGCCTAACGAAACACAGTAGGGAAGCCACTGATAGAACCTAAAATACACTTCATCGGGTTTACATTGCTTAGCCAACTCGAGGTCTAATTGCATATTTTCCTCGCCGTTAAGAACAAGAAACGGAAGTTGCTTGAGAATCACTTACCTAAAATGCCTTTTTTGGAATGCTCCATAAACGAGACAACGTCCTTCGCAAATTCACTCTCAGGATATTTTTCAAGTATTTTTTCGGCTGCTTCTTTATGCAATAATCCTGCATCGTAAATCAGG
Source organism: uncultured Ignavibacteria bacterium (assembly GCA_937996765.1). Taxonomy (GTDB): domain Bacteria; phylum Bacteroidota; class Ignavibacteria; order Ignavibacteriales; family Ignavibacteriaceae; genus CALKUG01. The sequence goes on along the minus strand of CALKUG010000460.1, from coordinate 2,203 downwards.
CGATACATATCCTTAATTTCTGATATATCTTGGTTGCTAAATCCTCTTCTACGGAGACCTACAACATTTAAGCCCGAAAATCTGAGTGGTTCGCCACCGGCAAGTACAAATGGAGGTACGTCTTTTACTACCTTGAATCCGCCACCGACCATGGCGTGTTTTCCTATGGTGCAGAACTGAACCACAGCTGTCATTCCACCAACTGTTACCCAATCTTCTAAATGAACGTGTCCGCCCATTTGTGTAAGATTTGCAACTACAACATTGCTGCCAACTACACAATCATGTGCAACGTGAACGTATGCCATTAACAAAGTATTAGACCCTACAGAAGTAAACCCTGTCTCCTTTGTTCCTCGGTGCATCGTTACAAATTCATGAAATACGTTATTGTCGCCAATGCGCATTTCTGTTGGCTCACCTGTAAACTTCAAATCTTGAGGAATATGAGCAACAGAGACTGCCTGATGAAATTTATTATTGTTACCAATACGCGCTCCGTTATAGACGCATACAAGCGGACCAATAAGATTATTATTCCCTATAACAACATCATCTTCAATAATTACATAAGGACCAATGGTGTTATTTTCACCAAGGGTTGCTTTAGGTGAAACTATTGCCGTGGGATGAATTGTATTACTCATTACTGCTATTCCGTGATTACTTATTTTTATCGGTAACTGCTACCATAAATTCTGCTTCAGCTACAAGCCCTCCATCAACAAAAGCTTTTCCCTTCATTTGAATAACTCTGCTTCGTTGATTTACCATTTCAACTTCAAAAGTGAGCATATCGCCCGGCACTACGGGCTTGCGGAATTTTGCATAATTAATTGCCATAAACACAACTAATTTATCTTCTGAGCCACCAAGCGAATTGAGCATCATTATTCCACCCGTCTGCGCCATTGCTTCAATAATTAAAACACCCGGCATAACAGGCTTTTCGGGGAAGTGTCCTTGAAAAAATTGCTCGTTAATTGTTACGGCTTTTTGACCTATCACCTTTTTGTTGAGTTCGAGGTGCGTAATTTTATCAACCAATAAAAATGGGTAGCGATGTGGTAATATTTTCATTATGGCGTTAACGTCTAAAACAACACCTTCTGTTTTCACGTGCTGATACTTTTTAACAAATTTTTTCTGCTGATAGAGTTTGCGAACCTGTTTAGCAAATTCAACATTTGCTTTGTGCCCGGGGCGAGCAGCTAATATTTGCGCTTTGATTGGTGCACCAATCAAAGCTAAATCACCAAGCATATCAAGCAGTTTATGACGAGCGGGCTCATTTTTAAATCTGAGAGTTTTGTTGTTGAGTATTCCTGTATCACCAAGAGTAATCTTTTCACTTATACCCAACTTCTTGCCTAAATTATCAAGCTCACCTTCATTAAGATTATGATCAACTATTACAACCGCATTATTGAGATCGCCACCTTTTATAAGACCTTGTTCACTCAGCTGCTCAACTTCGCTTAAAAAGCAGAAAGTACGGCATGGTGCAAATTCTGTTACAAATTCTTTTTCAAGATCGAACATACCAGAGTGTTGACTCCCGAGTGCGGGGTTTTGATAGTCAACCATTACAGTAATTCTGTATCCATCCAATGGTAATGCTACAATATCAACACCTCTATCCTCATCGTGTTGAACTACCGTTTGATCTATTATCAAATAATCTTTAGGACTATCTTGTGTAACAAATCCAGCTTGCAATAAAACCTCTACGTAAGGCATAGCAGAGCCATCACCAATTGGTGGTTCGTTACCATTTAACTCGATTACAATATTATCAATCTGTAAACCTACAACTGCAGCAAGCACATGTTCAACTGTGTGAACTTTAGCTTCGCCAATTCCGAGTGTTGTTCCTCTTGAAACATCAACTACATAATCGCATATAGCAGGTATTTCAGGAGAACCTCCCAAATCAGTTCTCACAAATCTTATACCATAATTGTCGGGTGCAGGTTTAAAAGTCATTGTTGTTGAAGAGCCTGTATGAAGGCCTGTGCCTGACATTGACACGGGCTTGGCTATCGTGCGTTGTTTCTCGAGCATATCTTTCCGTAATTACATTAAAAACATTCAATTAAGCGTATTTATCTAATCAAATATATCAATACGGACTCTCATAACCAAGTTGAATAACGGTCATTTAACACCCCCTTAAGCGTTGATTGATTATTATTTTTGAATT
>CALKUG010000459.1 GCA_937996765.1 uncultured Ignavibacteria bacterium | reverse complement strand
GTTTATTTGTTGCGGTATTATTATTTAACAGTGTAATCTCTGACTCAGCCGGCGAGAGATTCCTCGGTTCACAAATCGGACAGCAGCTCGGAGTATTGAAAGATTACGTTGGCGGGATGGTAGCAACCGATTTTGTTTTTGCGTTTTTCTTAACGGCAGTTGCATTTTGGGGAATGTACCTGGCATTATCGCGGAAAATTAGTCCCGAAATAGTATTTGCAGTTATTCTTTTGTTAGGTGTTGCAGATTTGTGGAGAATTAACACCCGCGGAGCCACGTATGAAGAGGCGTCTGCTATTCAAACGAAACAAGTGAAGCCCGTACATATCTCAGTGATACAAGGATTAAAAGACACACAGCCGTACAGAATTATTAATCTCAAGCAGGATAGGTCTCCCGGCTCTATTAGCAATAATGCAAACTTCAATATGTTCTACTTGCAAGAAGACTTTCTTGGATATTCGGGCGTTAAGCCAAGGGCAATTCAAGATATCTATGATATAGTTGGTGCAGCAGGTAATCCTGCTACTTGGAGAATGCTTAACGTTAAATACATAGTAACCGATCAGCGTTACAATATTCCCGGTACCGAAGAGCTGTACGCAGATACTTCCACAATAGTTTATCGAAACAACAATGCACTTCCAAGAGCTTATTTGGTAAGTCAGGTAAAAAAAGCAGATCCATTAACATCTGTTACCGCCGCTAAAGCAGATGACTATGATGCTGCGGCATTAAGTTATGTTCATGATAGAGATTTGAACCTCGCACAGCCGAGTGTTGGTGATACCTCAACGATTATTGGCTACGATGAACATTATATAAAAGTGAAAACAAAAACCGCAGGTAGTCGCTTGCTATTTATTGGCAATACCTTTACTAAAGGATGGAAAGCAACCGTATCAGGTAAAGAAGCAGAAATAATCAAAACTAATCACGGTTTCTTGGGCGTGGTGGTTCCTTCCGGAGAAAACATAGTAGAAGTTGTGTTTGCACCTACAAGTTACTATATAACAAAAACGGTGGTAATGGTAACAAGTGCTTTGGTATTGTTAGGGTTATTGATAACCTTTATTATGCAGTACTTAATGGGAAAGAAAAAAGAAGAACTAACGGTTTAAAAACGAAAAAGCGGTTTGTTAAACCGCTTCCGTAAAAACATAAATAAGCAGAAGCTTATTTTATTTCGGTAACCTTTGCAATATCGTCAAGTTTAACGAACTTTTCGTTGAATTTAAAGGTGCCTTTTACTGTTTTAGAAGCAGATACAACCTTCACATTCACACCGGTTTGTTTAACTTTGCCTGCTTTGTTACCAAAAGTTTGTTGTTTAGCCATGTTGACCTCGAGTTATTGTGAACTACAAATATACAATTTTATTATAAACCAGCCAAAAATCACTTTTTACCCGATAATTTATTTTTTCGATTATTCACTATAAGTACAAACTCCCCTTTAATTTCCCTTTGCTTTACCTCGCGAAGAATTTGCTGAGCAGTTCCTCTTAAAAATAATTCCGTTGGCTTTGTAAGGTCAAAAGCTAAAACAGCGGGAGCCGTACCCAATACTTGATGCACTTCCTCAAGCAATTTAGAAAGTCGGTATGGTGTTTCCATTATTATTAACAGCTCATTGATGGATTTTAAAGACAACCAAGCGCTTTTCCTCTCCTCGGTTTTGCGGGGTAACCAACCGGCATAATAAAAAGAATTAAGAGGAAAACCGGATGCAATAAGTGCGGGTATCATCGAATTGCCACCTGGTAAAGGGATTATTGAAATACCGGATTCGATACAACGTTGTACAATAATGAGTCCGGGATCCGAAAATACGGGAGCGCCACAATCTGAAATGAGTGCAACGTTTTTCCCTTCCAATAGACTTTGGATGGCAATTTCGGTATTTTCTTTTTCGTTGTGCTCGTTAATCGAAAGTAATTCACGAGTTAGACCTATCTGCCGTAGCAGTCGCATACCTTCTTTAAACTCTTCACAAATAATAATATCCGATTCCTTCAGAACGCGAATCGCACGGAGTGTAATATCTTCAGGATTGCCAATAGGCGTTGAAACCAAATAGAGTTTGCCTAACTCTACTGCCATTATTTTACTTCCTCACGATTTTTGTGTGGAGGAATAAATCCCCGATACGTGTCGAATTTTGACGAGTAAAAAATAATGTTAAAATTTTTATCGCGCAGGGTTCCACCACTGGGGTAAAGGTAAAACACTTCAACTGTTTCGGTTTCCACTTCGGCCGGTCTTCCGTCTTTTGTGCAGAATTCAACAGTATAATATCCTAACTGATACGGGGCGTGTTGCAATTGTTCAAGCAAATTTTCTTCAGAAAATATTTTAAGTCTTTCTTCCATCATCATCCTTATTTCAAAAAAAACACCTATCTTTTTTAACAATTAAATCTAAATTTTAGTGACCATTATAACAAAAAAATGTAAGGACTTTGCCCCATGAAATATAAATTATTTGGCAGAAGCGGTTTAAGAGTATCGGAAGTGTGTTTGGGAACGATGACTTTTGGAGAGGACTGGGGAAAAGGTGCAAATTTTCAGGAAAGTGTTAAGCAATAAGAGAACTTTAGAAAGTTGGGAGGCAATTTTTTTGATACCTCTAATCGC
>CALKUG010000458.1 GCA_937996765.1 uncultured Ignavibacteria bacterium | reverse complement strand
CATTTTTGATATGCGTGAGTTCAAGAGAACGGCAGGTATTGAAGTTGAGGATATTGCAAAACGTTTGATGGATTACGGATTCCATGCCCCAACAGTTTCGTTCCCGGTAGCCGGTACCCTCATGGTTGAACCAACTGAGAGCGAAGCGAAAGCGGAGCTTGATCGCTTCACGGAAGCAATGCTGCTTATACGTGCAGAAATTGCGGAGATTGAAAATGGAACTGCCGATAAGGCAAATAACGTTCTTAAGAATGCACCTCATACTCAAGCAGTAGTTGTTAGCGATGAGTTTAACAGACCCTATTCACGCAAAAAAGCCGCTTTCCCAATGGAAGGAATGGAAACAAATAAGTTTTGGCCTTCCGTATCCAGAGTGAACAATGCACACGGTGATAGAAATCTTGTTTGTAGCTGTGCCCCAATTAGTGAATATGTTCAATAATTAGATAACATGTTTTAGAGATGATAGAGGTACTCAACCGAGTACCTCTTTTTTTAATCACGGAGAAATTATGGATACATGTACGATATTAAAAGAAGTTAAATCTATTGCTGTAGTTGGAATTTCAGATAAGCCGGATCGTGATAGCGGAAGAATAGCCGAATATTTAAAGCGCAACGGCTATAACGTTTATGGTATTCATCCTATTCTTAAAAATGTTGGAGATATCCCCGTTGTAAAAGATTTCAGTGAAATCCCTGAACAAATAGATGTAGTCAATTTATTTGTTAACGGTGCAAGAGTGGGAGAAATGGTTGAAAAGATTATTGAGGCCAAACCCAAAGTGGTATGGATGCAATTAGGTGTTTACAATGAAGAGGCAAAAGCAAATTTAGAGGCAAAAGGTATTAAGGTTATAATGAATACCTGTATAGCAACTGAACATAGATTTTGCAGGTAGTATTGAAAAATATTGCGGCAATTACTGTATTCACAATTTTGATCTTCCTACAAAACGGATATGCGCAAAGCGATACTGTATCTCTAAAAAGGGGAGAATCGGTTGTAATTGATAGCATTTCCATACGAGGAAATGACATCACTGAGCCAATTATAATTTTGAGGGAATTGACTTTTAAGATTGGTCAGCAAGTTGATTCTGCAGTGCTTGCATTTAACAGAGAGCGCATTTTTAGTCTCGATATTTTTAATCAGGTTGAACTTCATGTTGTCAAACATAGCGCAACTGCTAACGAACTACTAATAGATGTTGATGAAAGCTGGTACATCTATCCTGTTCCGTTTCTCGACCGAAAAGAAAATTCTTGGAAAAAGATCTCCTATGGAGTAGATATTCAAGTTAAAAATTTTAGAGGAATGCGCGAGGAAATAGGCGGCAGAATCGGACTTGGTTACGATCCACATATATCAGTCTATTACGAGCGACCCTACTTAATTCATGATCGTGACTTGTATGGAGGTGTTTCGTTAAGCTATTTCAATATCCGCAATAAAAGTTTAGCTGCCGAAGCAAAATATGGCAGTACATTCGACCAACGTATTGGGCAATTCAAACTGGTTTTAGGTAAACGGTTTTTACCCTATCAGTGGTTAGGTGTTTTTTCGGCTTACTA
>CALKUG010000457.1 GCA_937996765.1 uncultured Ignavibacteria bacterium | reverse complement strand
TGAGTTCTGTAACGCTCGGTAGCGGGGTCACCGTATTTACCAACATTGGCACCATCACCACGCGCATCATTCATTGTGTTATAACCCCAACCGGTTGAGTTTCCGATTACGTAACGAGTTTGCTTATTTACCGCATAACGGAATAAGAAATATGCGTAGAAATCGGTTACTGTTTGGGCAGGAAGCTCAATATCAGCATCCGTATCGGTGTTACCTGTGTTTTTGAATTCATATTCATACACAATGTAATTATCGTGGAATTGCTGAGATGATGCTAAAATTTTACGTGTAATGGTAATACCCATTTCGGTATTAACAACGTTATTAAGCATTTGATCAAATTTTAAGGTAGGATCAATCTCATCAACTTTAACGTCTTTGCCGTAGGAAAGATTTCCATCAACAAAAACTTCGGTTGGTTTGAATTTTGCATAACGCTTGAATTCCATTGGGAAAGCTGCGTAGAATGCAGGCGGACGGGGTCCAACAGTTACCACTTTTGTAGGCCAGAGTGTTCCGGATTCATCAGTGAAATTCTTTGAACCAATCCACATTCCTTTCATCGCTTGCATATCTTGGTAGCGATAAATGGCAGGCCATTGTAAACCATCTTGCTGCGAACCGACAAAACCGGCGGATTCGAGTTCGCACCCGATTTCCGAATACCAGTTATGTATCGAACCAACAGCCATATAGACATTCTTGAACTGAGCGTAACTTGCGCTGCTTATAAGCAACGTAAGAACCGCTACTGCCAGAACTCTTTTTGAAACTGATTGAATATTGAACATTGTATATTCCTTCTTAAACTTTCTGTTAATTAAAAGTCGTATGTGAAACGAATTCCGTAATAGATTGCTCTTGGGTTCAAGAACGCTGCATAATCTAAGTTAGGCATATCTATATACGACTTGTTTTTTCTCCACTCATCCTTCTGTGCATCGGTTGCTTTATCATCCCATGGGATGTAATCTCCGGTGCGGATATCTCCGGGACGGTCGTCGCCGGCAATGTTTCCATAATTTTGGAGACCTGCAATGTCGGAAGGTAGATGAAGCGATTTCATATAATCCCAGTAATCCTGAGCATTAACAAAACCACCTTGGAATTCCATATACTTTATGTTCAGAGCATTATTAATGTCTGCAAACAACTCAAGAGCTACATCGCCCATTCTGAACTTTTTCGATATACGCATATCGAGTCCATAACGGTCTTGCCATTGAACGTTGTTAACGATACCGGGGGTTGATGCACCAGGACCTGTCCAAGTGAACCATACTCCGGACTGCCATGAACCTAACAAATTCACACGTAAATCTTCAAGAGGATAAAATCCTTCGAACAACTCACCGCCAAATTCTCTTGGTGTGAATATGTCGATATTAAAGCGTGCGTAAGGTCTTGGCACAGGAACAGACTGTTCAAATAATGTGGTATTACGAGCTTGATCTCTCATCAAGACAGAATTTTCATAAATGGTTGGATAACCGAAGTTACCTGAAGTAGAAACATCATAAGTATAGTTAAAAAATCCTTGAATCCAGTCGCCAACGTTTTTCGAGAGTGTAAACTCGAAACCACGAATATCAGCGTAGTTATTTGGTTCAGGGATGGTATAACTAACTGTGTTATCACGGCTAACATAGGTAACCAAACGTGGTTGGTTAAAAATGTCTTTATAATAACCGGCAACACGTAACAAGAACATATCAAATAAATTGTGTTCGTAACCCAATTCGTAAGCTACTGTTTTTGGAAGCGGATTATCAGGGTTAGCTAAACGAATAACTGCTCGTGAAACAACACTTCTACGAATGAGGAACAATTGTTCCGGTGTAGGCATCGAGGTAAAGTGACCATAGTTAAAATATAACTTACTGTTCACAGAAATCGGGAATGCAATACCCAAACGAGGGCTAAGCATAACCTGCGATTTAATATCTTTTTTCTTTACTTGTGATTCAAACACAGCAAAGTTTGCTCCTGAAAGGAGTGGGTCGTAATCGCTTAAATCGTACCACTGTCCACCTGGATCAGAGTAGTCTAAACGCAAACCAATGTTTGCAATCATTCCTTCGAACTCTAATTTGTTCTGAGCATAAATTGCACCTTTGAGTGGGAATGTATGCCAAATAGAAACTGAGTTATTTGTTGGTAATGAAGGCTCGTATAAACCATAACGTACGTTGTTATCGGTGTAGATAAATTCAACACCTGCTTTGAAGTTAACGTACTGGTTCATCTGACCGCTAACATCAGCTTTGAGTGTATAAGCTGCAACAACTGAGGTATCGCGAGCAGTTGAAATACCAAGTCCCATGTTCATCGAAGAACCAATACCTGCTGATTGCGAACCGGTAAGCGGATAACCATAAGGTGATTCATCAAACAAAACACCACCGATGTTATATACTTTGGATAAATCGCGGGTTCTACCAGGGTTAGTGGTATAATCTGATGAAAAGCGAGAGAAGTTAATTTCATAATAAACTTTGGGGTCAACCACGTGTGTGAATTTAACACCAAGTAAACTTCTTTCAACTGTAGAGGGGTTCCAGCGTTCAGGAACAAACACTCTTGTATCCATATAGCTTTCGCCGTTTCTCCAGTCAACTGAAGAAGCAATACCCGAAGCACCGCGGAACAAACCAGGAACACCACTTAGTGATGAAGCTGTACCTGTCTGTTGTCCCATAAGTCCGTCGAATGTAATTTTCATTCCCGGCATTAGGTCGGATGTTAATTTCAGGTTTGCTGAATAATCTTGGTAACGATCATCTGAAAGTGGTATCATATACATTTCTTGTGTACCACGATAAGAAGCCACAAATCTCAGACCGCCTAAGTTTTTAGATACAAAAGGAACAGGACCGCTTAAGGTCATATCCATATCGTAATCAGGCTCACTGATATTTAAGACTCTTCTGTGCTGCCATAAAAATAATTGTTGAGCAGCTTCAGGAGTGAGATCGTTGTTGGGGTCAGAGTCGGTTAATAACCGTTGAGAAACAGCATTCCAACCATCAAATTTTTGAAATTGTTTTTGCACAAAGGCATCCCAAGCACCATTGGTTGTTCCTGTAAAGGCAACCGAAGGATCCACGTAAGGTCTAATCCAATAAGATCCTACTGAACCCGGTGAACTACCATAATATTTTGGAGCGGCATTTTTATAACGTCCAAAAAATGTGAAAGAATATTCATCACGGCTACCTTCGGAGGTAACAACGTTGATAAGACCGGAACGAATATTACCATACTCAGCATTAAAACCACCTGTCTGAATTTGAACTTCAGATACAGAGGTAATACTAACGCCTGTAAACGGAGTGTTGTCGCGTTCATCACGCATAACAAAACCGTTTAACATAAAAGCAGTCTGATCAGAACTACCACCACGAATCGAAAGACCTTGAACACCGGCTTGCAGTGATACCGCGGTCGAAACGTTTGCGATTGGTAAGTTTTGAATTTGCTCTTTTCCAATATCCGCGGTACTGGAAGAAATGTCTTTCTTCACAATCTCGCGCTGAGCTACAACAACTATTTCCTCAGTCTGAAAATCTTCGCTTTTCAGATTTACGTTGATAGTGGTTGTTTGGTTGATGTTGACGTCAACGTCAACAATGGTTTGAGAGGTAAACCCGATCATACTTACTTTCAAGCGGTACTCTCCGGGTGAAATATTTTGTATAACATAGTAACCGTCGGGATCGGTTGCAGCACCAATTGTAGTACCCTCTACAATAACGTTGGCGCCAAATAATGCCTCCCCGGTCTGTGAATCCTTTACTATACCGGCAAGTTTACCGTATTGAGCAAATGATACTCCAGAAAGGGTGAGGAAGGCAATAATGAGGAATTTAGTAAAAAATCTCATAACGAGACTCCTGTTAGTTCGAGAAAACGAAAATACAGCATTTAATCTATATCCTATTGTTTTATTAGGTCATCTGAAAATTAAGGGTTTTGATAACAAAAACAAACAAAGTTCTGTTCCGATAAAGGTATTTTTTTTCTAATTTTTTATTGTTTGGCACTAATTATTTTTGTTTTGCTTGTTGTTTTTTATTAAAAGTCTAATAACTTTAGCAATCCGCGCTCCAATCCGATGATCAATCCAAATTTTGTGGGAATTGGGTGTACGGAAAATCGTTCTTCTTGCCTGAATTCATCAGTAAGTGTATTACTATCAATAGAGTATAAAAACAATGTTCCATCAACGGTTAATAGACTGAGGGTTTCTTGTGATATTCTGTGCATTGATATTGCAAATCCCCCTCGAATCTTCCCAATATCCATAATCTCATCGCCATTAACTAAACACATGCCTCCGTTGTTGAGCGCAATAAGAACTCGTTGAGAATCTATGGGCAAAAAATCTGATATATCGGATGTAAACTTCTTTAACAACTTATAACTGTCAGATTGAAATTTATATAAGGCCTTACCTGAGCTTGCATACAGTGACGAGAACCCTGATTTAACAACTACCGGCTCTGTTCCCAGTGAATCTATTCGCTGTAATTTGAGGGAACTTGCATCAAATGTTCTAAGAATACCCACTTCCTCACCAATAAAAAGCTCATTGCCCTGAACATCTAAACTCATGATTCTGCCGGACTTTGTATTTAGAGTAGCAGTATCATTAAGCTTGTAAGTTCTACCCGGTTTGGATGCTAAGTAGAAACTGCCATTGTTGTATTTGGTAAGCCTGCCGCTCAATACATCTTCAATTTCTTGCTCTGAAATGTATTTACCTTTTTCGAGGTCGTATGTGACAATACTGCTCTGAACATTCTCTCGCTTTATTGAAACAAACTGCAATATGTCCGCAGAAACCATAACCCCACCACTTAATGACTCAGAACGCCTTGATAATGAGCCGACTTCATCACCCGTTTCCAAATCGAAACAATACACCCTTCCTGTTACATCTCCAACAAAAACATAACGACCGGCAGTTTGAAAATTATTTTCTGAGAACTGGCCATACATGGATTCTTCCCAAATCACAGAGTTCTTTTCAAGAGCATTGCCAATACTCACTGTGGTTTTTGAGGAATCATAAAAAACATCTGTGCCAATTCTATTTCCCAATTGAATAGAAGATGCGCATCCGGATGCTAAAACAGAAAGAAGCATTAGCGCCCATAATACATAAGGTTGTTTGTTACTCATCAGAAATCCCACCCAAAGAAAAATTGATAGAACCATTTTGGTTGAAATTTTGTAAAATTCTTTTCTATCTTTTTACCAATATCATATCGAAGCACAACCGCATTAAACAAATTAAACCTTAATCCGAAACCAAGGCTACCAATGGTTTCCTTATACTCTGAATCCCAAACACTTCCCGCATCAAAAAAAGCGGCAGTTCTGAATCCGGGAAAAACCGCCGTTCCTATTGGTAAACCAAGTGCAACAAAATCCAGAAACGGTAAACGTAATTCCACTGAACTTAACCAAACTTTTTCACCGCGAAGCGACCATCTATTATACCCGCGTATATCCCAACTCCCGCCAACAACAAATCTCCGTGGTTCTTTACCTTCGTTGATATACAAAGCGCCGCGCATTGCTACTGTTGCATACATTCCCAAACGGTAATAGTATCTTGCATCACCGATAAAGCTAAAATAATTCACTTGTTTGTACTGAATATCAGAGGTATATCCCAAAGTAAGTTTTAGTCTCATTCCGTCAATTGGACCTGTACCCAACCAAAGTGTATTGTCATAAACATATCCGAGCGAGAGTCCTGCTAAAAGAGATTTTCTTTCGGTGAGTCCACGGAGAAGTTCACGATTACTATTTGCCAGTGCGAATGAAAACTCCACTCGCTCAAATTGTGAAAAAGGATATTGCGCAAAACCATAAGTTCCAAAACTTCTCTCGAAGTACCTGGTATCAGATTCTCGCAAATCG
>CALKUG010000456.1 GCA_937996765.1 uncultured Ignavibacteria bacterium | reverse complement strand
TACATCTCCCATAGCCTTCTAAATATGGTGAGGGGGCGATCCACCATTGGTATCGCAGAGGGTGATGTTAACCGCACCGCCGGGTTGTGCGGCAGCAATCATCTTTAAAGCAAAACCGTGCTTATCCCTGTATCCATCAAAAAAATGCTCTGCATCAAATATTACTTTTCTGCCATGTTCATTTAAATAACGCACCGATTCATAAATTAGCTCTTCATTTTCTTCATCCGAAATGCCAAGACCAACAATAGCGTGGTATTGCCAAGTCTTACCAAAGATTGATACATAAGGCGTTTCTGCTGCCAATAACGCATTAAGATTGGGATCCTCGGACACTTTAATTTTGGGGCGCGCAGTGGAGCCAAATGCACACATATTAGCATGACGCAATGAAGAGTTTTTAACCATTTTAAAGAACTCTTCGTCACGAGGATTACTCCCAGGCCAACCACCTTCAATAATATCTATTCCAAATTCATCTAACTTATGGGCAATAGTTAGCTTATCTCGAACGGAAAGATTTACAGCTTCGCCTTGTGTACCATCTCGTAACGTAGTATCAAATAATTCTATAAGTCGGGTTTCCATTATGTCTCTTATACGGTTATGGTTATTATATACAATTATATCATCTGATTTGTGCGAGCGTATTCAAATAGACCGCCTGCTTCAACAATAGCAAATACATCACCTAAGGGACGGAGTTGATAGGTAACTCCTGAGCTCAGATTTGCAATGGTATTTGCATCAACATCAATATCTACCTCGTCACCGGTTTTTATTAATGTGTTTAACGGTTCAGTAGATTCAAACGGTATTAAAAAGCCACCATCAACTGAGTTCCGATAAAATATGCGTGCATAGGATTCAGCGATAACTGCTTTTACGCCTGCAACCTGAAGTGCCAGCGGTGCATGTTCACGAGAGGAGCCGCATCCATAATTAGAACCACCAACGATTACCGAATACTCAGAAAGATGATTTTCACCTTGAATAAACGGTTTGTTACCTTCTGGCAAACCTGATTGATCAATCGGTACACCTGAAAGTGCATAGTGTCCGTATTTTTTTAATTCCTCTGGGTCGCTGGTGCTAAATACCAAGTGCTCAGCAGGTATTATCTGATCGGTATCTATATTATCACCTAATACAAATGCCTTACCAATTATTCTTTTTTCCATAATAATCTCGTATTCTCTAATTATAAAAATTTACGGGGATCTGTTATCACACCGGTAATTGCTGAAGCCGCAACAGATAAGGGCGAAGCAAGATATACTTGGGATTTTTTGCTTCCCATTCTACCCGGGAAATTTCTGTTGGTTGTGGAAATTACTACATCGCCATCTGCGCTTCTACCAATGGTATCCGAAGGTCCGCCCAAGCATGCCGCACAAGATGATTGTGCGATAATACAACCGGCTTTCTCTAAAATCTCTTTAATGCTGATACCGCTTATGGTTTCTTCTTCTAACTGTTTTGCAACTGAGGTTGAAGCAGGAACAACAAAGGTTGGAACCTTAACCGTTTGGCCAAGTAATAACTGAGCCGCAAAACGGAAATCGGTTATTTTACCACCCGTGCACGAACCGATATAACATTTAGTTAACGGTGTGCCTTCAACCGAGCGAACAGTTCCTCTGTTATCAGGACTATGTGGTTTTGCTACCGTTGGTTCTATATCTGCCACGTTGTATTCATATACCGAATGATATTTTGCATCAGCATCGCTTTCAAAAACTTCAAACTCGGTTACTCCTACTCCGGCGAGGTATTCTCTTGTCACATCATCAACAGCTATTACACCGTTCATACCACCGGCCTCAATAGCCATATTGGTAAGTGTCATGCGCTCATACATTGAAAGCGAGGAGATTGTTGAGCCCGAAAATTCCATAGCTCTATATGTCGCACCATCGGTTCCTATATCGCCAAGTATGTGGAGAATAAGATCTTTTGCCGTCAAGTAAGAAGGCATTTCACCGTTAAACACAAACTTCATCGTGTCGGGTACTTTTTCCCAAATTTTTCCTGTACCAAGAATAAACGCAGCATCGGTATTCCCTACACCAGTGGCAAACATTCCAAATGCACCGCTGGTACAGGTATGTGAATCAGTTCCAAAAAGAACCGTTCCGGGTACATTGTATCCTTCTTCAGCAAGAGCAATATGGCAAACGCCTTTGTAACGCTCGGTACCAACATCATAGTAATTGGGAAGTTGGTATTCATCGGCAAACTGTCTGAGTATATCCACATTTCTGTTAGCGTGCACGTTGGCTGTAAAAATGTAGTGATCAGGAAAAATTACGAGTTTCTCTTTATCCCATATCTTCGCTTTTTCACCGAATTCTTTTTTCCAGATGGCAACCGTGGGCGGTCCGCATACGTCGTGTGTCATTAATACATCAACATCCATCCAAACGCTTTCACCGGGAATCACTTTAGTGCGTCCGGAAGCTTTTGCAAATATTTTTTCTGTTATGGTCATACCCATTTTCTTGTTCTCCGTTTTCTTAAACTAATTGTTCAGATATTTCAGTTAACTCAACTCTTCCATCTGATTCTTGGTTGTACAAAACAAACTGATTTATTGCCTGTAAATATGCTTTGGCACTCGCTTCAATGATATCCGTGGAAACACCTCTTCCGGTAAACGAATGTTCACCTGAACGAATACGCACAATGGCCTCGCCAAGTGCCTGTCTGCCTGATGTTACTGAACGCACATTGTAAGATTCAACACTCGGCTTAAGGTCTAACGCACGTTCAATGGCATTAAAGCAAGCATCCACAGGACCGTCACCTGTCGAAGATTCACGAATCTCGCCACCTGGATGCTTAATTGATACTGTTGCTGTAGGAATAGTATCAGAACCGGCATTTACATGAAGATATTGTAGCTCGTACGTTTCTTCAGGCTTGAACACGGTGTCGCCCATCAAAATGCGCAAGTCATCATCAAATATCTCTTTTTTCTTATCAGCGAGTTCTAAGAAGGCATTGTATGCTTTTTGTAATCCTGTTTCATCAACATGATAGCCGAGTTCGACTAAACGTGCTTTTAATCCGTGGCGACCTGAATGTCTGCCTAAAACAATTTTTGTTTTATTAACACCAACAGACTCAGGAGTCATTATCTCGTAAGTTTGCCTGTTTTTCAAAACGCCATCCTGGTGAATTCCGCTTTCGTGAGCAAAAGCATTCTCGCCAACTATTGCCTTGTTTGGCTGAACTACTATGCCGGTAAATCCGGAAACCATTCTACTTGAATTATATATTTCTTCGGCGTTGATATCGGTGTAGTATCCAAGAATATCAGCACGGACTTTTAAAGCCATTACTATTTCTTCGAGCGAGGCGTTACCGGCACGCTCTCCAATACCATTGATAGTACATTCAATCTGTCTTGCTCCGCTGCGCAATGCTGAGATTGAGTTTGCGACCGCAAGCCCCAAATCGTTATGACAGTGAACACTGATAACGGCTTTATCGATGTTTGAAACTCTACGTTTTAGTTCTGCTATTTTTTCGCCAAACTCTTCAGGGAAGGTATATCCTGTAGTATCAGGAATATTTACTGTAGTCGCACCCGCTGCAATTGCGGTTTCTATAACGTCAGCCAAATATCCTATATCAGTCCTGCCTGCATCTTCTGCTGAGAATTCAACATCATCAGTAAATGTGCGTGCATAAGCCACAGAATCGTAACTCATTTTTAACACAGTTTTTCTTTTTTCCTCAAGAGTCAAGCCGTATTTATCTTCTCCAAACTTTCCGAGAATATGAATATCGGATGTGCTTGAGAAAGTATGAATTCTGCCATGTTTTGCATTTTTAAGTGCATTAGCGGCAGTTTTGATATCTAATTCTTTAGCACGACATAAAGCAGCAATTATTTTTTCGGATTCATCCGCAATTCTCTTAACGGCTTCAAACTGCGCCGGTGAAGAAACGGGAAATCCTGCTTCAATAACATCAACATTAAGCTTTGCGAGCTGACGAGCAATTTCTAATTTTTCATAGACATTTAATGAAGCTCCCGGCGATTGCTCACCATCGCGTAATGTTGTGTCAAATATTATGATGCGATCTTTCATACCGATCTCACTTTTCTTAATTACTGATTATAAATTTTCAATCACTGCAGCTGTCATTTCAGTTGTAGAAAGCAGCTTGCATCCATCGGAATAAATATCTCCGGTTCTATATCCTTGCTCAAGAGTTTTGCTTATGGCACTTTCGAGATTTTGTGCCGCATCTTGCCTTTTGAAGGAATAGTCGAACATCATTGCAACAGAGGAAAGTGAAGCAAGCGGATTAGCTTTATTTTGCCCTGCAATGTCAGGGGCACTTCCGTGAACGGGTTCGTATAATGCGTACTTCTCGCCAAGACTCGCCGAAGGCAACATTCCCAAACTTCCGGTAATCATTCCTGCTATATCGCTGAGAATATCGCCAAAGAGATTGGAAGTAACCATAACATCAAATTGCCCGGGATTTCGTACTATTTGCATAGCGGCATTATCAACGTACATATCACTTAGCGTAACATCCGGATACTGTTCGGCAACTGAATGAACAATAGTTCTCCAAAATTGCGAGACTTCCAAAACGTTTGCTTTGTCAACTGAAGTAACTCGTTTACCTCTGTTTCGAGCTAACTCAAATGCCTTTACCGCAATACGTTCTACTTCGTGTTTACTATACTCCATAGTATTCCATCCGCGTTCGCTATCGTAACCACGGGGAGTTCCAAAATAGATTCCGCCTGTTAACTCACGGAGTACGACAAAATCTGTACCTTGCAGCACATCTTTTTTGAGTGTTGAGCCATCTATAAGTGCTGAATACACTTTTGCAGGACGAATGTTTGCAAACAGACCTAACGACTTACGTAGCTTTAAAAGCGCCGCTTCGGGTTTTAAGTTATGGGCTAAACTTTCCCATTTGTATCCGCCCACTGCTCCTAAAAAAACTGCATCGGAACTATAACAAGCGTTAAGAGTTTCATCAGTTAAAGGGGTGCCGTATTCATCATACGAGCACCCACCTATTAATTTTTCAGTGAAGTTAAGTTTTAACGAATATTTTTTTGCAAGCACATTCATCACTTCAACGGCCGATGCCGCAACTTCTTTACCTATACCATCGCCCGGAAGCAGTGTTACATTAAATTCCATTTCACTTTACCTTACTTTTTACCGAACAACCAGCTCATCATACTGCGGAGCTTGGCGCCTGTTTGTTCTATGGGATGTTCAAGATTTTCTTTACGGAGTTGTGTAAAGTTTGGCTGTCCTGCATTGTATTCTGCAAGCCATTCTTTAGCAAATTGTCCGCTCTGAACTTCGGCAAGAATTTCTTTCATCGCCTTTTTTGATTCCTGTGTTACTACTCTTTTCCCGCGAGTCATTCCGCCGTATTCAGCGGTATCGCTTACTGAGTAATTCATACGAGTAAGACCTCCTTCGTAGTAAAGATCTACGATAAGCTTCATCTCGTGCATACATTCGAAATAAGCAAGTTCAGCAGGGTAGCCGGCTTCAACAAGAGTTTCAAATCCCATTTTGATGAGTTCAGCAGAGCCACCGCACAATACAGCTTGCTCACCAAATAAATCGGTTTCGGTTTCATCTTTGAAATTGGTTTCGATTACACCGGCTTTGGTTCCGCCAACGCCTTTTGCCCATGCAAGAGCTAAATCTTTTGTTGTGCCTGAAGGATCTTGATGAATTGCAATAAGACATGGTACACCACTACCCTGTTCAAAAGTACGACGTACTAAATGTCCCGGACTTTTTGGAGCAATCATCATCACGTTCACATCTGCTGGAGGAACGATTTGCTTGTAGTGAATATTAAATCCGTGTCCGAACGCAAGAGTGCTTCCTGCTTTCAAATTTGGTGCAATCTCAGCATCATACACAGCTTTTTGATTTTGGTCAGGGAGAAGTATCATAACAACATCTGCTGCTGCAACAGCATCGGCAACAGTTGCTACCTTAAGTCCGGCTTGTTCAGCTTTTTCCCATGAAGCGGAAGATGTTCTCAAACCAACGGTAACATCCACACCGCTTTCTTTAAGGTTTAAACTGTGGGCGTGACCTTGACTACCATAGCCCAACACTGCTACTTTTTTAGATTGAAGTAATGATAAATCTGCATCACCTTCATAATATACTTTCATGTTATTCGCCTTTACTTTCTGATTGTTGAGGTGTTAGTTTAACTTGTTCGCCCCTACGCAGGGCAACTGTGCCCGTGCGGGCAACTTCAATAATTCCATATGGCAGTAACATATTTACTGCTGCGTCAATTTTATCGGGAGGACCCGTTAACTCAAAGGTTATGGTGCGGTTAGTTATATCCACAACTTTGCCTTTGAACATACTTGCCAAGCTTGTGATTTCAGCACGGTTACCTTTTTTGTAACTCACTGAAATAAGAGCCAACTCACGGGTTACGGTATTGACACGCGAAAGATCTACAACTTTTAATGTGTCTATCAACCTGTTCAACTGTTTTAGAATTTGATCCATCATCTTATCGTCGCCGCTGGTTACCAACGTCATTCTGGCAATATCAGGCATTTCAGTTTCGCCGATGGAGATACTATGGATATTAAAACCTTTACCGCTGAACAAAGTAGATACTCTGTTAAAAGCTCCGTAACGATTTTCGAGTAATACGGAAATTGTGCGTTTCATACTTTTAAATGTTCCTTTGTTCTTTTATTCGTTTGGATCGAGACGGCGAACTATCATATCGCCAATGGAGCCACCTGCGGGTACCATCGGGAATACCATGTCTTCTCGAACAATCTTAAATTCTACCACTACAGGCCTGTCGTTTATCGCCATCATTTGGTCAATCACATCATCAACATCCTTTGGCGAGTTTGTCGTAATACCTGCACAGCCAAATGCATCCGCTACTTTCATGAAGTCGGGGTTGCTATCTGAAAGATCGGTAAACGAGTATTTCTCCGCATGGAAAAGTTCTTGCCATTGGCGAACCATTCCAAGGAAACTGTTATTCATAATGATGAACTTGATAGGTAGTTTGTGATATGCTGCAGTTATTAACTCTTGCATATTCATCTGAAAACCACCGTCACCGCTTATGGAAAGTACAGGAATATCAGGTCTTGCAAAATGAGCACCAATTGCAGCCGGAACCGAGAATCCCATTGTTCCCAAGCCACCGCTGGTGATGTGTGAACGAGGGTGCACAAATTGATAATATTGGGTTACCCACATTTGATGCTGACCAACATCGGAAACTACAATTGCATTTCCTTTGGTTTTATCGAGCAAACGTTCGAGCACGTATTCGGTTCTTAATCTACCATCGCCGCTTTCGTAATAAAGCGGACACTCTTCTTTCCATCCGTTAATGGTTGACCACCACTCATCTAATTCAGGCGGTGCAGAAATTTCTGCGGCCAATTCCGCCATAACGTTTTTAACATCGCCTACTATAGGCAGATCTACATAAACATTTTTATCTATTGCAGCGGGATCAATATCAACATGGATTTTATAAGCGTCTTTTGCGAACGTATCCACTTTACCTGTTACACGATCATCGAAACGAGCTCCAAGCGAAACTAATACATCGCAATTTGTTACTGCTTGGTTTGCCCAATAGGTTCCGTGCATGCCTAACATACCCAACGAAAGTTCGTCGGTCATTGGGAAAGAACCCAATCCGTGCAAAGTCATGGTAACCGGCAATTTATTTTCACGAGCCAAAATTCCGAGTTCAGCAAAACCGTTGGAACAAATTACTCCTCCACCAACGTAGAGCAAGGGGCGTTTTGCTTGCTTAATCATTTCGGCAGCTTTTTTGATTTGGCTCTGATTACCAACGGTTACGGGTTTATATCCACGCAACTCAACGTTATCAGGATATTCAAATTCGCATTTCGAATTAATTACGTCTTTAGGCAAATCAACTAAAACGGGTCCCGGTTTACCGCTTGCAGCAATGTAAAATGCTTTTTTAATGGTTGAAGCCAAATCACGAACATCACGCACCAAAAAATTATGCTTGGTTATTGGTCTTGTGATACCAACAATATCAGCTTCTTGAAAAGCATCTTTACCAATTAAGTGGCTTGGAACCTGACCTGTAAAAACTACAATCGGAATAGAATCCATATAGGCATCTGTAATACCAGTAACGGTATTTGTTGCTCCTGGACCTGAGGTCACTAATACAACACCCACTTTACCCGATGCTTTAGCATAGCCCTCGGCCATGTGCACAGCACCTTGTTCGTGTCTCACTAAAATATGTTTAAGGAAATCCACATCATATAAGTGCTCATAAATTTTAAGCACAGCACCACCGGGGTATCCAAAAATATGTTCAACTCCTTCGCGTCTGAGGCATTCAAAAAATATCTCAGCTCCATTCATCACTGGTTTCTTGTTACTCATCGTATCATCTCCATAATCAGAAATTAGTTGTTAAAACTGCGCCTTTACCGGCGGAGGTTACCATCTTTGCATATCTTGCAAGGTAACCTGTCTTGATTTTTGGTTCAAACTTTGGCAAGGCAGCTAAGCGCATTGCAATTTCTTCATCGCTCAATTCTACATTCATTGTGCGGTTGGGGATATCTATTGCTATTATATCACCGGGGTTAACCACTGCTATTGGCCCATGCTCAGCAGCTTCGGGGGAAATATGCCCAATGCATGCACCACGTGTGCCACCTGAAAATCTACCATCGGTGATTAATGCAACTTTGTCTCCAAGTCCTTGTCCCATAATGGCGCTTGTAGGAGTGAGCATTTCAGGCATTCCGGGACCGCCTTTTGGTCCTTCATACCGAATCAATACAACATCACCGGCTTTAACATCGCCTGCAAGTATCGAGGAAACTGCGGTATCTTGGTCTTCGTAAATTCTTGCCGGACCCTTAAACACCATCATTTTTTCATCAACTGCAGCGGTTTTTACTATAGCACCTTCGGGGGCAATATTTCCGTAAAGCACTGCAAGTCCGCCAGTTGGTGAAAAAGGATTTTCTATAGGTCTAATTACATTGGTGTTGGCATTTACTGCATCAGCAATATTTTCGCCGATTGTTTTACCTGTTACGGTAATACAATTGGTGTGCAATAAATCTTTTTTGCTGAGCTCTTTTAGTATAGCGGAAATACCGCCTGCTTCTGCAACATCTTCGATATGAACATCTTTAGTAGCTGGACTCACCTTACAGATGTACGGAGTTTTTTGAGAAATCTCATTCAACATTTTCAGATCTATCTCAAAACCTGCTTCGTGGGCAATAGCCAAGGTGTGCAATATTGTGTTAGTGCTTCCACCCATAGCAACATCAAGCACGTAGGCATTCCAGAATGAATCTGTAGTCATGATGTCACTGGGTTTTAAATCCATTTCAATCAGGTTCATCACTTGTCGAGCTGCTGCACGGGCTAATTCTCTTCTTGCGGGGTCAATGGCCAAAATGGTTCCATTACCGGGCAATGCCATTCCCAAAGCTTCCATTAGGCAGTTCATAGAATTGGCAGTAAACATACCTGAGCAGGAGCCACAGGTTGGACAGCTATGGTCCTCATAAACTTTTAATTCTTCCTCTGTCATTTGTCCCGAAGAAACTTTACCAACACCTTCGAACACCGAAATCAAATCGGCTTTTTCACCTGAAGGGAGTTTGCCGGCTTTCATTGGGCCGCCGGAAATAAAAATAGTTGGAATATTAACTCTTGCAGCACCCATCAACATACCCGGAACAATTTTATCGCAATTGGGAATGCAGATCAAAGCATCCAAGCGATGAGCATTGGCAACTGTTTCAACAGAATCGGCAATTATCTCTCTGCTTGCGAGTGAGTAACGCATCCCTATGTGTCCCATTGCTATACCGTCATCCACACCGATGGTATTAAATTCGAACGGGACGCCTCCTGCTTCTCTGACGGCTTCTTTAATCACCCTACCGAATGATTGAAGATGAACATGGCCGGGAACTAAATCAATATACGAGTTGCAAATACCAATAAATGGTTTTTCAAAATCCGCATCGCTTTTGATTACCCCGGTAGCTTTTAATAAGCTTCTGTGTGGGGCTTTGTCATATCCTTTTTTTATAAGATCTGATCTCACAAATACTCCGGTTACAATGAACTAAAAACAACAATCCTTTTTCGGGTCAATCCCGAATCTCATTTGTTGCTTTATACTTTTTTATTGCTTTATCTGATTGGGATTGACTTTTCTCTATTGTCTAATAAGGACAATAATAATGCTCACGAGAGCGAGAAGAAGAATCCCGAGGGAAAGAATAATTGATGGGTTAATAACAGAAATGCCTTGGGCGGGGTTGCCTTTGGAATTGAAAGGGCTATATGGTGTTACAGTTCTCAATT
>CALKUG010000455.1 GCA_937996765.1 uncultured Ignavibacteria bacterium | reverse complement strand
CACTTAACCCTCAGAATCTCAACGGTGTTGAGCCAATTCTTGCATTTAACACCGCTGTAAGCTTTGTTACAAACACGAATTGGCAATCTTACGCCGGCGAAGTTACACTTTCATATTTTACCCAAATGTTCGGATTAACGGTTCAAAACTTTTTAAGTGCATCTACAGGTATTGCTGTGTTGCTGGTTTTGGCCAGAGGGTTTAGAAATAAACAATCATCTGATTTAGGTAACTTTTGGCAAGACATTACTAAATCAACTTTATATATCCTCTTGCCACTTTCTATTCTTTTAGCAGTGGTTTTAGCGGGAGAAGGTGTTGTGCAAACATTTAGTGGTTATCAAAGCATTAGCACTCTTTCCTCAGGTGAGCAAACGATTCCTCTTGGTCCGGCAGCATCTCAAGTTGCAATAAAGCAACTTGGTACAAATGGAGGAGGATTTTTCAACACGAATAGTGCTTTCCCGCTCGAAAATCCAACACCATTTTCAAATTTCTTACAAATGCTTGCTCTCTTATTGATTCCGGCAGCTTTGGTATTTACTTTTGGTAAAATTGTTGGCTCAAACCGTCAGGCATGGATGATTTATAGTGTTATGATGAGTTTGTTGGTAATCGGTTTAGTGGTAAGTATTGCTTCAGAATATAGCAATAACCCTATTCTTAATTACTCAGGTAGCATGGAGGGTAAGGAAACACGATTTGGAGTAATAAATTCTCTGATATGGTCTTCTGCAACAACTGCTGCCTCAAATGGATCCGTAAATGCCATGCACAGTTCCCTCTCACCTTTAGCGGGAATGGTTGCACTGTTTAACATAATGTTGGGTGAAATTGTTTTTGGTGGAGTTGGCTCGGGACTCTACGGTATGTTACTTTTTGTTTTACTAACTGTTTTTATATCGGGACTAATGGTTGGTCGCTCCCCCGAATATCTTGGCAAAAAGATTGAAGGCATAGAAATAAAATTGACATATATAGGAATATTGCTGCCAAGCGCAATGGTGATTATTTTTTCTGCGATTGCGGTAAGTTCAGACTCGGGTTTATCCAGTCTGTTAAGTAAAGGGCCTCACGGTTTTTCCGAGATAGTTTATGCTTTCACATCTGCTGCTAATAACAACGGAAGTGCATTTGCAGGGTTAAACGCAAATACTCCTTTTTACAACTCCCTTTTAGCCATTGCAATGTTAGTTGGCAGGTTTGGAGTAATAATACCCGTAGTGATAATTGCAGGACAATTATCACAGAAGAAATCCACTCCTGAATCAGCCGGTACCCTAAAAACAGATACAGCCTTATTCGCATTCTTGTTATTTGCTGTAATACTCATTGTTGGCGGACTTACATTTTTCCCAATGTTTGCATTAGGTCCCCTACTTGAGCACTTGCTTATGAATATTGGATTAACATTTTAATAATTGGTGAAACAAATGAAAAAGTCAATAAAGTTATTGGAAAAGAAGCTTGTACTTCAGGCAATAAAAGAATCCTTTGGGAAACTCAATCCCAGAACAGCACTCCGAAATCCAGTGATGTTTATCGTTTATTTAGGTTCCATTTTAGCTACCTTTATTTTTATTTCCCATACGTTACAAGGTGATTTCTCATCATTCAATTTACAGCTAACAATTTGGTTGTGGCTTACTGTTTTCTTCGCAAATTTTGCAGAAGCATTGGCTGAGGGAAGAGGCAAGGCACAAACTGATAGTCTAAGAAAATCACGTACTAACATAATGGCAAAAAGATTGGTGGACGGTAAAATTGAATCCGTCTCGGCATTAAGTTTAAGAAAAGGTGAAATTGTAATCTGCGAAGTTGGTGATATGATTCCTGCTGATGGTGAAATCATCGAAGGTATAGCAAGCATAGATGAATCTGCAATCACGGGAGAATCAGCCCCTGTGATACGAGAAAGTGGCGGTGATAGAAGTGCAGTAACCGGAGGTACCAAAGTACTAAGTGATAGTATTCAAGTTAAAATCACATCAGATCCAGGTGATACTTATATAGACAGATTGATTTCGTTAGTGGATAGTGCAAAAAGAAAAAAGACTCCTAACGAAATTGCACTTTCAATTTTGTTATCAGGTCTCTCAATTATCTTTTTGTTAGTAGTAGTTACTTTGCGCTACTTTTTTAACTACTACAGTTCTCACATTTCAGTGCCTGTTTCAGAAGCGGCATCCATCATTATACTTGTTGGTCTTCTTGTTTGCCTTATTCCAACAACAATTGGTGGATTACTCAGTGCAATCGGAATAAGCGGTATGGATAGATTGCTAAATCATAATGTAATTGCTATGAGTGGCAGAGCTGTTGAAGCTGCAGGTGATATTGATGTTTTGCTTCTCGATAAAACAGGAACAATAACTCTTGGTAATCGCATAGCAACTGAGTTTATCCCCGCACCCGGGTTCACAGAACAATATCTTGCAGATGCAGCTCAACTTGCTTCCCTTGCCGATGAAACACCCGAAGGGCGCTCAATTGTTGTTTTAGCAAAAGAGAAATTTGGCATACGTGGAAGAAACATTAACGAAATGCAGGCACACTTTATCCCCTTTAGTGCACAGACGCAATACAGTGGTGTTGAAATTACTGCGTCAGAAACCACTGAAGCAAAAAAAATAATTAAAGGCTCAATTGACTCAATAAGTAAGTACCTTAAAATCGAAGAGAGAAGCAACAACCCACAGAATTATGAATTTTATTTTTCTAAGATGATAGGTGTTGATATTGCTATTGCAGGCGGAACACCTCTCTTGGTTGTAGAGAACGACAGAGTGCTCGGAGTAATTCAATTAAAAGATGTAGTTAAAGGTGGAATTAAAGAACGATTCGAGCAACTGAGAAAAATGGGTATCAAAACTGTTATGATAACAGGAGATAATCCCCTTACCGCAACAGCTATTGCGGCAGAGGCCGGTGTTGATGAATTTATTGCCCAAGCAAAGCCGGAAGATAAATTAAAAAAGATACGTGATGAGCAAGCAAGCGGGTATATGGTGGGCATGATTGGAGATGGTACAAATGACGCCCCTGCATTAGCCCAAGCTGATGTTGGTATTGCTATGAATTCAGGTACCCAAGCTGCTCGTGAAGCCGGTAATATGATAGATTTAGATAGCAACCCGACTAAACTCATCGAAGTGGTTGAAGTTGGGAAGCAATTATTAATGACTCGCGGAGCACTTACTACGTTTAGCATTGCAAACGATGTAGCAAAATACTTTGCAATAATTCCGGCACTAGCTTCTGCACTTTTTGTTGACCAAGCTACAGGCAAAGGTGTTCTTTCAGTATTTAATATTATGGGGCTCGCCAGTCCCCAAAGTGCCATTCTTAGTGCGGTTATTTTCAATGCTCTAATAATTATCGCCCTGGTTCCTTTGGCTATTAAGGGTGTTACTTACAAACCCGATAGCGCTGCCAATACCCTGAAAAAAAATGTATTTGTTTACGGCATAGGTGGTATAATACTTCCCTTTGTTGCTATTAAACTTATAGATGTCTTGTTAAATATTTTATCGTTAGTTTGAGGTTCAAAATGTTTTCTCAATTAATAGTCTCAATTAAATCAATAGTTGCCTTCACATTACTCTTAGGCGGCATTTATACAGCCGTAATAACTCTCGTTGCTCAAACGATTTTCCACCACAAGGCGAACGGAAGCATTATTACAAGAAATGATAAACCTATTGGTTCTGCTTTGTTGAGTCAGGATTTTGACTCTACTTACTTTAGTGCACGCCCCTCGGCTATTGGTTATAATCCTATGCCCTCTTCAGGTAGTAATCTTGCTCCAACTTCAGCGGCACTAAAGGAAATAGTAAAAACAAGAGAAACTCAATTTAGAAGCCAAAACAGTATTGATTCCTTGAAAACGATTCCCTCCGAAATGATATTTGCTTCTGCAAGCGGTGTAGATCCTCATATCTCCCCTGAATCCGCGTTTTTACAAATGGGAAGAATTGCAAGGATAAGGGGACTCTCTGAAGTCCAGGTTAATGAACTTCGAGGAACTATTGTTAAAATCACAGAAAATCGATTTTTACATGTGCTTGGCGAAGCAAGAGTGAATGTCTTACTTTTAAATATGGAATTAGATAATATCTCGAAGAAATCACTATGATTGATCAAGAAGACTTCAGGCCTGACCCAGACGAGCTCTTAAAGAAGATTAATGAAAGTGAGTCTGAAAACACCCGAGGCCGGTTAAAAATCTATTTTGGAATGTGTGCCGGTGTTGGGAAAACTTATGCCTTGCTTGAGGATGCACATAAAGCAAAATCGAACGGAATAGATACTGCTATTGGTTTTGTTGAAACTCATAAACGCAGAGAAACCGAAAAAATGACCGTGGGTTTGGAAACAATACCTCGTAAATCAATTCAGTATCGCGGCGCCATCTTTGAGGAATTTGATATTGATGCGACTCTTGAAAGAAAACCAAAGTTAGTAATTGTTGATGAGGCCGCCCATACAAACATTCCCGGATGCAGACACCCAAAACGCTATCAAGACATTTTAGAACTTCTTGACAATGGAATAGATGTTCTCACCGCTGTAAACGTACAGCATCTCGAAAGCCGCGCAGAAACTGTAAAACAAATCACAGGCTCTGAAATTAGAGAAACAGTACCTGATTCATTCATTGATAGAGCTGATGAAATTGAAGTTGTTGATATAACCCCGGACGAGCTCCTTCAACGTCTTTCCGAAGGGAAAGTATATACTCCTGAACAGTCAAAAAGAGCAATCAAAAATTTCTTCAAAAAAGGTAATCTTACTGCTCTTCGAGAAATGGTGCTCCGATTAACTGCTGAGCGTGTTGATCACCAATTAAGGGATTATAAAGCCAAAGAGGGCATTGACCGAGTTTGGAAATCGGGACAACGTTTAATGGTGGCAATTGGGCCGGGACCACACTCCTTAGAACTCATACGTTGGACGAGGCGCCTATCTTCTACCATGGAGGCATCATGGATTGCTGTTTATATCGAATCGGACAAACCGTTAAAAGACGATGAGAGAGAAGGCCTTGCAAGGAATTTAGAATTAGCAAAAGATTTAGGTGCCGAAATTATTACTTCAACAGGATTGAATGTTGTTAACGCACTATTACGAATAGCTCGTCTAAATAATGTTACACAGATTGTTGTTGGTAAAAGTCGATTACAAAACTTTCTTACTCCAAAAACAATTGTTGATAAACTTGTTGAGCAAAGTGGCGAAATTGATGTCTATATTGTTGGTGGGGATGAATTCACACCAAAAGGGCTGTTTCCAAAAATTGATTTCAAGTTTTCAACATCGCTCTTACAATATTTTTATGCAATTCTTTCAGTAGTTACCACTGCGGTGCTATCATTCCAAATTAAAGAGGATATTGGTTATCAAACCATATCATTTATTTTCCTATTCCTTATCACTCTTATGCCATTGGTAAATTTTGGAAGAGGTCCCATCATTGTTGCCTCAATTCTCTCGGCACTGATATGGGATTTCTTTTTTATTCCTCCAATTTTCACAATTCATATTTCAAATACACATGATGTTCTCATGATAATCCTCTTTTTTGTTATCGCAATTGTAAGCGGAGGATTAACGGCGAAAGTAAAAGCGCAGGAGCGATTTGTTCGCAGTAGAGAAGAACGCACCAACGCATTGTTTCAAATCAGCAAGGGTCTTTCAGAAGCAAAAAATTTGGATGATGTGGCGGATATTGCTGTTCAATCGTTAAAACAATTCTTTAGAATCAATGCAACGCTGTTATTTGTAAAAGAAAGTGGTGAGCTTTCACCCACAGCTCACAGGTCATCTACTTTTATCCCATCCGATCAGGAGTGGTACATTGCTGAATGGGGATTTAAAAACCATCAACGCTCAGGTAAAACAACCGGAAATCTGCCATCTGCTAAAGCCCTATATATCCCCATTGAAAGTTCAAGGACTATTTATGGCATAGTGGGTTTAGAGTTTACTAACGAGAATACTCCCAATTTTGAACAACAAACATTTTTGAATTCAGTTATCGATCGAATATCCGCTGCAGTTGAACGAGAGTACCTTAACAATTTGGCCAAAAACAGTTTGGTTATTGCAGAATCCGAGAATCTCTATAAAACTCTTTTTAACTCTCTTTCTCATGAATTAAAAACCCCTATAACAACAATTCTTGCAGCATCAAGTACGTTAAGGAACAAAAACAGTTCTGAAAACAGCTCTTTGATATTGGATGAAATTGAAAAAGCCGGCTCACGACTTAATCGTCTTGTCGAAAATTTATTAGATATGACTCGCTTAGAATCCGGCAGACTTTCAACTCATAAAGAACTCAACGAACTAAGTGAAGTTGTTGCATCAGCGATTAGATATGTTAAGAACCTTCATGTCGAAAATGAATTTGTTTTTAAGTGCGATTCCTCAGATACTTTATTCGAGTTCGACTATAGATTGATTGAACAATCCCTGATAAACGTGATACATAATTGCAGTCAATACTCGCCTAAAGAGGGAAGAATTTATGTAACTCTCTCGAAAACACCCACGGAATTTTCTATCGTAATCGAGGATGAGGGTCCCGGTTTTGCTCAAGAAAGCTTGGCACATATATTTGACAAATTTTACAGGGCCCCGGGGGCCAAAGCCGGTGGAACGGGGCTTGGGCTTTCTATAGCAAAAGGGTTTATTGAAGCACACAACGGAATGATTTCAGCAGAAAATAGAATTCCAAACGGAGCAAAATTTCAGATTATTTTCCCTATTATTAAAGACTATAAACCGGTGGATGATGAACAGTAAGCACACAATTCTTGTAATTGATGATGAGCCCCAAATCCGAAGTATTCTCAAAATTATTTTAGAATCTGCCCAACTAAAAGTAATAATGGCGGAAACCGGAAAAGAGGGGGTTGTAATGGCGGCAACGCACCAACCGGATTTAATTCTTTTAGATCTCGGCTTGCCGGATATTGATGGGCATACAGTACTCTCCGAAATAAGACAGTGGAGTAATGTTTGTATAATAATACTTTCTGTGCGTAAGGGTGAAGAGGATATTGTTCCGGCATTGAATGAGGGGGCTGACGACTTTTTGACCAAGCCGTTTAATAGCGCGGAACTGATTGCACGCATAAACGCCCACTTGCGAAGAACCGGGAAAACAAATGATGAACCGATTTTTTCGAACGGAAATTTGAAGATTGATTTTGTTAAACGATTAGTAACCGTTGATGGAATTGAGGTAAAGCTAACCGTAAAAGAGTATAGCGTACTTACCGAACTTGCTAAAAACGTTGGTAAAGTTTTAACACAAAGACAGTTGTTAAAATCCGTTTGGGGACCCTCTTATACTGAGCAACCGCAATACTTAAGAGTATTTGTTGCTCAATTAAGGAAAAAAATCGAAACACTTAGCAACAAACACTCGTTAATAGTTACTGAGCCTGGTGTTGGCTATCGGATGCCGGACCTACACTCTGAATTATAACTGCTTTATAAACTTGTAGAGAAGTCGAACTCCAAATCCAGTCATATAATCGTTTGTGTATGCACTCGATTTATTTGGCAT
This sequence comes from uncultured Ignavibacteria bacterium, assembly GCA_937996765.1. GTDB lineage: Bacteria > Bacteroidota > Ignavibacteria > Ignavibacteriales > Ignavibacteriaceae > CALKUG01. Next base: position 5,752 of record CALKUG010000455.1, on the reverse strand, counting down.
CGCAGGGTGAGCAATATCAAGGTGCACCCAAGGAATAGTTTCATCTACAAAATTCTCTAAAAACTTTGCTGCTGAAATTGCTCCACCATACCTACCACCGGTGTTTTTTACATCAGCAACATCACTTTCGTTTAATTTGTGATAGTCATCCCAAAGGGGCAATCGCCATACGCGTTCATGTACCGCCGTCCCTGAATTCGTAAGCTGCTCAGCAAGTTCATCATTTTTTGTAAATAACCCTGCTGCATGCATTCCTAACGCAACTGCACAAGCACCCGTTAAAGTTGCGAGATCAATTATTGCATCGGGTTGATATTGTGAAGCAAAATGTAATGCATCAGCAAGAATAACTCTTCCTTCTGCATCAGTATTATCAATCTCTATGGACTTACCGTTTGAGGCAGTTACAATATCACCAGGACGAACTGAACTACCTGAGGGCATATTCTCTGCAGAAGGTATTATCCCTATTACCTCAACATTAGGTTTAGATTCAGCAATTGTTAACATAATGCCAGCAACAGCTGCTGCGCCCGACATATCCCCCTTCATCATCCACATTCCATCAGCAGGTTTAATCGAGATTCCGCCACTATCAAAAGTAACGCCCTTGCCCACAAAACAAATTTTCCGTTTTGCTTTCTTAAACGGCTTGTAATGTATAATAATCATTCTCGGAGGGTTAACACTACCCTTTCCTATGGCAAGCAATCCACCCATTTTCCTTTTTATTGCTTCCTTTTCGTCGATTACTTTAATTGTAACAGTAGTTTTTGCAAACTGCTTTTTAATTTCTTCTGCTAAGGATGCGGGATAAATTACATTACCGGGTTCATTAGCAAGATTGCGGGCAAAGTACATTCCGTTACACACCGCTGTACCTTCTTGCAGTGCATGTTTCACTGCTGTTTTATCCTCTGATACAAGAACAACATTATGAGTCGGTAACTCTTTGCGATCTTTTTTGTACTTCTCGAACTTGTACGATCCAAGTTCAAATCCCTCAACAAACGAGCGATAGTAATCGGTTTTATCTGAGAATACCGAGCTTACTAAAGCATAAGGAGGTATAAAAACAATTAATTTATTTGAGTCTTCGCCGAATTCTTTTTTAACTTCGTTTGCAAAATAGTCTCTAAAATAATCAGGTGAGAACACACCTTTTTTAGGTACTTTTTGAACAATTAACTTTTCTCCAGAGCCAGTAATACCAAGCAATCGCTTTTTCTTTTCAGTAAATGCTTGTATGTCATCGAAGGAAAAGATTGCAGAGAAACAATCATGATAATTTGAAATCATTGTTGGTGTAATTACTTCGTCGAAAGTAAAGGTGTAAATAACACCCTGATTTCCACCACCTGAGTAATCAGAGACTATTTGATACTTATGTTTCATAGTTTTTCGTTTCCTTTTAGCCAATTTTTTGCAAATTCTACAGCAGATTCAATAATTTCTGTTTGCATATCATCAAACTGCCTGTCTCTAATCCTTATGCCCGCAGCATTTAAATGCCCGCCACCGCCGTATGAGCGTGCAAAATCACCAGCTGAAAGAGTGGATTTTGATCTAACACTCACCTTAAACCCTTCGGGTAATTCAACAAACATCAGGCCAAGCATCACACCATCAATCGACATACAATGGCGAACATAGCCATCGGTATCTTCTTCTGTGGATTCTGACTCACGCACCATTTCGGTACGAATCTTCATAACCGAAACCAATCCATCACCATAGAGTTCTATTCCCGCAATACACTGTCCAAGTAATTTCAACTTACTATATTTATTTTGTTCATAAATCTTGTCATAAATGTCGTTAGGGTCAACACCAATCTCAAGCAGATGTGCAGCTATCAGGTGAACCTCGGGCGTTGTTCTGTCATATCTAAAAGAACCTGTATCCGTCATAATTGCAGAATAGAGGTTAGCGGCAATTTCTTTTGTAAAAACGTTATTGGGCATCGTTTTAAAGAGATTGTACAAAATATGTCCCGTTGCACAACAAAGAATATCAGAGAATAAATAATTAAATATTTTGTCGGGGTGTTGATGGTGGTCTATACAAATTTTAACCGCTAAACTATTTTCGAAGTGAGGTCGCATTTTAACTGTTCTATCAAACGTATTAAAATCGAGAGCTACTATTGTTTTGGCATCAGCAATCAAAGCGTTATGTAACTCAGGTCTATAAACCTGAATCACACCCTGAGGATCCAAAAAAGTTAGATTGTAAGGTGTGGCACTGTAATTTATTATCGAAACAGTTTTATTTAATGAAATGAGATATAAATAGAGAGCCATTGTTGATCCAATAGCATCGGCATCAGGATTAACGTGCGTGGTGAGAATGTAATTATCCTGTTCCAACAGCACTTTTCTAAGTTCGTCATAATCAATTATCGAGTTTTGTAATTCCATACTTTTTTCTGTTTTCAATTATTCTATTCTGCTGAAGCAATTTACTTAAAGTTATTGTTTGATAAAAAAAATGAGGTCCACAATGGGACCTCATAATAAATATAAAATTAACAAATAACTACTCAGAAACCATCCAAGTATTACCGCTACTGAGAAGATCATCAAGTTGTTTAGAAGATTCAAGAACTTCTCTACTGCGAATTTGTTGTTCAACCTCTTCATCGTAGGTTGGCTTTAATACTTTTCTGAATATACCGATAGGAGCAGGGAATCCCTCCATCTCGGTGAACTGAGAAAGTATTTGGGCACGAACAGGGCTTGGGTCGTTTTCATCATGTACCCATAAATCACTAACAGAATACATATCGGAAGTGAGATCTACCACCTCTGGTGTGAAACCGTTCAAGCGAATACCTTTATCGTTAGCTTTACCAAAAACCATTGGTTTACCATGTTCAAGTACAAGAACATTATCGCCTTTGGTTTCTTTGTCAACCATCGAATCAAATGCTCCATCGTTGAAGATTACGCAGTTCTGATAAATCTCGATAAATGCAGTGCCCTTATGCTCTGCGGCTTTATTCATCATTTCTTGCAAGTGCTTTCCATCGCGATCTAATGAACGTGCAACAAAAGTAGCACCTGCACCAAGAGCGAGTTGCACAGGATTAAAGGGATAATCAACCGAACCAAAAGGAGTACTTTTTGTCTTTTTACCTTTTTCGGAAGTTGGTGAATACTGTCCTTTTGTTAACGCGTAGATTTGATTATTAAACAATAAAATTTTCAAATCAACATTGCGTCTGCAAGTATGAATAAAGTGATTACCACCAATACTCAAGAGGTCACCATCGCCGGTAGCAACCCAAACTGAAAGTTCGGGATTCTGGAGTTTAACGCCTGTTGCAATAGCGGGTGCTCTTCCATGAATGCTATGGAATCCATAAGTATTCATATAGTAGGGGAAACGGCTCGAGCATCCAATACCCGAAACCCAAACATATTTTTCTTTTGGTAAGTTGAACCCGGGGGCGGCACGTTGCATCTGAGCAAGTATGGAGAAATCACCACAACCTGCACACCACTTAACGGTTTGATCGGATGCAAAATCTTTTGCTGTAAGGTTTAACTTTACCGGTTCTGTTTCTAACGGTGAGTTAATTTGCGTCATTGCTAACTCCTAACACTTGATAAATTTTTTCTTCAATTTCAGAGGCACGGAATGGTAATCCACGCACTTTGTTCATAGTCATAATGTCAATTAAAAAGCGCGACTTCAAAATACTTGCAAGTTGACCCATGTTTAACTCGGGTACAATCACATGTTTAAAGCTGCGTAATACTTTCTCGGTATTTTTTGGCATTGGGTTAATATAACGGAAATGAGCTTGAGATACCGATAAGCCTTTTTTCCTTGCTCTTGCTACTGCTTCGGCAATTGCTCCGTAGGTACCACCCCAACCTAATACTAAAAGGTCGCCGGTTTCATCACCAAGAGTATCAAGCTCAGGAATATCATTTTCAATACCCTGAATTTTATTTGCACGCATATTCACCATAAACTCATGATTCTCGGGTCCGTAGTTAACGTTACCTGTAATATGCGATTTTTCGAGTCCACCGATTCTGTGCTCAAAGCCTGGTGTTCCGGGTATTGCCCAAGGGCGTGAAAGATGCTCGTTGCGACTATACGGCGAATATTCTTCACCTACTTGCACGTATGGAACCGAAATATCAGGTAGCTCCGAAGATGAAGGTATTTTCCAAGGTTCTGAACCGTTGGCGAGGTATCCATCTGTTAACAACATAACTGGAGTCATGTACTTCAACGCTATGCGAGCAGCTTCAAAAGCCATGGTAAAGCAATCACCAGGGGTTTGAGCTGCTATTACACATATAGGAGCTTCACCATTACGACCATATACTGCTTGTAATAAATCACTCTGCTCGGTTTTTGTGGGTAATCCTGTACTTGGTCCACCACGCTGAACGTTAACAATAACAAGCGGCAACTCAGTCATAACTCCAAGCCCAATTGCTTCGGTCTTTAATGCAAGTCCCGGGCCGCTGGTAGTTGTTATAGCAAGTCCGCCTGCAAATGAGGCACCCAGTGCAGCGGTAATAGCGGCGATTTCATCTTCAGCTTGATAAGTCTTAACACCAAACTTTTTGTACTTGGAAAGTTCGTGCAAAATATCAGATGCAGGAGTTATAGGGTAAGAACCTAAATATAATTTTAACTTACTTTTGAAAGAAGCAGCAACCAAGCCTAATGCAGTAGCTTCGTTACCGGAAATGTTTTTATACTTTCCGGGAGGCAACTTAGCAGGTTCAACAATATAGCGGGTACTGAATAACTCATTATGTTCTCCATAGTGGTACCCGGCCATAAAAGCTTTTTGATTGCCTTCAAGTATATCAGGCTTTTTACCAAACTTGCCTTCCATCCATGAGAGAATTCCTTCAATGGGTCTGCTATATAACCAGCACATTAAACCCAGTGCAAAGAAGTTTTTACTACGATCTTTTTCCTTTGTGGAAATGTTGATATCCTCAAGAGCTGTAGCAGTTAATTTTGCCATGGGAACTTGAATGAGGGTAAAACCTTTTAGCGAACCATCAACCAAGGGATTTAAATCATAACCTGCAAGCTTCAGATTTTTTTGATCGAATGAACTTGTGTTTACGATAATCATAGCGGTAGGTTTCAAATCGGGCAAATTCACCTTGAGTGCCGCGGGATTCATTGCTACCAAAACATCGGGAGCATCTCCCGGAGTGGCAATATCAAAACTTGAAAAATGCAATTGGAATCCGCTCACTCCGGCTACGGTGCCGGCGGGGGCGCGAATTTCGGAAGGATAATCTGGTAATGTACTTAAATCGTTACCGGCTTCAGCTACGGTATTGGTGAATTGACTTCCGGTTAGCTGCATTCCGTCACCGGAGTCACCTGCAAAACGCACGGTAACTTCGTCGAGTGCTTGAACAGGTTTAGTTGACATAGTCATTTCCTAATTGTGAAGGGCATCCTCGTTGGGAACCATCTTCGTTGTTGATGAATATTGTGATTATTTCTATAAACTGTTTCTAAAAATCCAAAATGTAATTACTAACCTCATAACTTACTGTAATAGATTTTTTTTTACAAAAGTGTTCTCACATCTTTTTAATATCCAAAACCAAAGCTTTTAACTAAATAAAAAACCGATGGGCAAATTACTAACGTTAATTCAGCCATCGGTCTTATAATTTAAAGCAATAAGCATTTAAACCATTATCTTTTTAGTTTGATACTTTTTTTAATTTATCGATAAAATATTCGGCATCTA